>JBCCIF010000003.1:0-86979 GCA_039028335.1 Bacteroidota bacterium | reverse complement strand
CTTCAATCGAGCTGTGATGACACCCTTCAATTACCTTGCGATGATGGAGATCCATGTACTATTGATGATGTTCAAATTGTTGCAGTATGTGACAATTCATTTGTTTGCGAGCCTTGCCAGGGTCAGTTGAGCGTAGACTGCAATACAACAATAGAATTGCCTTGCGATGATGGCAACCCTTGTACAGAAAACGATTTTGAAATTGTTTCTGCCTGCGATAATAACTTTGTATGTGAGCCTTGTCAAGGCATTCCAGTACTGGATTGTTCATCTACTCAAGCCATTTCTTGTGATGATGGAGATCCATGTACAGAGAACGATGTATATCTTATAGATGTATGTAACAACAATGAAATTTGCGTTCCTTGTCAAGGAACACCTTTAACACCTCTGGACTGTAGTGATGGAAATTGTGCAAATGGTATAGAGTATTGGGATGATATCACATGTACATGTCTAATTGAAGAGACATTTTTAGGATGCACAGATCCAACGGCTTGTAATTACGATCCTTTAGCCAATTGTGATTTTGGATGCGATTATTTATGCGCTGATTGCAATGGAATTCCATTTGGAACAGCCGAGATTGATTCATGTGGAAAATGCCTTGAACCAGATGATGTATTGTTCAATTTGTCTTGTGCAATTGATCTTTATTTGCCTAATTCATTTACTCCTGATGGAGACGGTATTAATGATTATTTCGCCTTGAAAACGCCTCTTGATTTAAGTCTATTTGAAATACAAGTCTATAATAGATTTGGTCAAATGGTCTTTCAATCTTCAGATCCTAATTTTCAATGGTTCGGTAATGGGTACAGAGATGAATATTATTTGCCTTCTGATACCTACGTCTATCTGATTTCTTTCTCACGAAATGGTTTAGAAATTGAACAGGTACGCGGTCACATCTCCATCATTCGATAAACGCATAAAGAAACCGAATCGATTATTGGATATAATCATTTGATTAATTTTTTCTTTGTCTATTTTAGCTTATTAAAAAGCATGGCATTTTTTTTCTTCAATACCGGCCACAGACGCAAGCTGGCGCTTGCCACGCTGATCATATTCAACCATCTATGTTCTTTTGGTCAGTTGGAAGGAGCGGATAAAAGGTATGGTCGTGAATTAGCCCAAATTGATTCGATATGTCATGATTTGCGCGCATCAAATGACAGCATGGAAATTGACTGTTTTCAATGGCTCGTTAAAAGAGCATTAGAAGAAGAGGACTATGACAAGGCAGGAATTGAATCTCGAATCATCATTCAAGATCACATTGGGAGAGGTGAAATAGAAGATGCATTTACCTTAATTGAAGAAATGCTTTCCTATGAAAGAAAATTTACCGACCCAGCGACCAAGGCCCATTTATTGTTAAAAAGAGGAGGAGCGCATTTTACAAATGCGAATTTTAGTGAGGCTGTGAATGATTATCAAAATTGTATTCTAGGTTTTCTGACACCTATAGATTCTATTTTTGCTGCTGATGCCTACTTCTTTTCAGGCCAAGCGTATTCCAACTTGGATAATTTTTCTGAAGCAGCAAAGAATTTAGAAGAATCCTATAAAATCTATGAAATTTTAGGTGATACGGACTATATGCTCTATGTGGGGTCAGAATTGGGCATCATGTATTCGAGAAGTGGCTTGACCGAAGCGGCCGAACGCAGAAGAATAGAGATGATCGAGCTTTGCGAGTCACTGAAGGCTTATAATCATTTGGGAAGGACGCATACGGATTTGGGAATTCAATACGTGAATGAAGGTAAGATAGCTGAGGCGGGTGAGCAATATAAGATAGCGAATGAAGTATTTGCTACAATGCCAAAAGAAGAGATTAATGAGCGTGATTATTTGATTCTTTTGATCCAACGAATAGCCTTTGAAATCCGACAGGATAATCTAGAAAAAGCAAGAGAATTGCGGGAAGAGATAGAACAATCGTCCATACATCAGATGGGACTGTACTTTAGCAGTATGTTGGACTATTTGGATGCTTTGTACAATGAGAAAACAGGGAATCTTTCAGAAGCAGTGCGATACGCAAGAAAATACTATAATAGTCATGATAAAGGGGGGCATAGTTATACACTTCTGAATGCAGAAGAACTGTTGGCAAGAGTGCTTCAAAAAAACGGAGAGTATAAGGAGGCGAATGAAATTCTCAATGCGTACGTTGTGAAAAAGGATTCGGTCGATAGATCTAAGGCCAAAAATATTTTTGCCTATCATCAAACGCGATTTGAAGCGGCTGAGAAAGAAGCGAGAATAAGCGAACAAGAAGCTCAAATTTTGAAATTAGAAAATGAGCAGAATGCTACAGCAAATAGAAGGAATTTGTTCATTGTTATTATTTCAGCTATTTCGGCAGTTGCATTCGGCATTTGGTTTCACGGGAAGAATAAGAACAAAATGCTCGAAATGAATCTCGCACAAAGCAAAAATGATCTCGAGGTGTTTACAAACGAAATGCTACTCAGATCTGCTGAGCATGAATCCTTGAGCAAAGAATTGAATTCTTTAAAAATTCAAATGGGTAGCAACCAATCTATAGAGAATGTAGAGGAATTGCTATCGTCAAAGATTTTAACAAAGAAAGATTGGTTCCGATTCAAAGATAAATTTGAATCAGTTTACCCCAATTTTCTCACTGATATTCAAAAAAAGGGTTACGATTTAACCGAATCTCAAGTTAGGTTGGTTTGTTTGGAAAAACTTGGAATGAACACTGGAGAGATTGCTAATCTTTTGGGAATTTCATTCGATAGCGTTGTTCAAAACAGGTACCGTTTACGTAAAAAAATTAGTGCCCCGAAAGAAATTCCTTTGGTGAATTTTTTAGAGTAAGTATGAATAAAATTGACCCGAAGTTGATGTAAAAGTCATCATTTATTTTTTTAAATAAATGAATAACAGGTACTTATGATTCAATTAATTCCCCCTTGTCGATCCGCTGTTGATGCACTTTGTCGATGTGATTGTAGAGGTATTTGTAGATGCATTTCGACAAATGGCTGAGGACAAATCGCGTATTATGTTAGCATAAAACAAAAGCAGAGAAGCTTCATAGATCTCATGGAAATTTCTTTAGAATTTAGTCAAAAAGGATCGACACACACCAGAAAAATATTGAAGAGGCTCAAGTTCTGTTTAGTTAAATAAGGTGCAATTAGCATAAACCGTTTGAGGCACGAAGCTAAAAATGAATGCCTCATACACTATTTCGAGCATTTGCAAAAAGCATGACGAATGCTCAAATATGAGTTGATTTAAGCAAATCTAATTGTAATTAGAACTAAACTTAATTTTGAAGTACATGGTTTATAAGGGGGGAAGCAACGGCTTCCCCTTTGTTCTTTAACATAGGTCATCAGCAAATTGTTGAATGAAAGGCGTTCGTTTTGCTATGCCATTCCATATTGGTATATTAGAACGTACCAAAACTATCTTATGAAGACGCTACTTTCACTCTGTGTATTTTTGCTTTTGTATTCAAGTATCTTGCAAGGTCAGAACGCTTTGCCAAGCAACCATTTTTGTTTTCTAAAATTTCAAAATGATATTTCCTTATCATCTATCACTTTTAATAATGGAGGATTTGAAGGTCAAGAGACCTGGCAAAAGGAACTGCATGAGTTAGAACAGACTTTTCCTTTAATTGCTTTTAGATCAGCCTTTAAATTTCCTGATACTTCATTACAGCATATTTTTTTGATAGAATTTGAGGGCTCATTTGAGGACTATCAATCTGCCTATAGCGGACTTAAGGCTATTGAATACATTGAGAAAGTCCCATCTTATGGGTTGTTTTTATCTCCAAATGACTTAAATTCCGGACAATACAATGTGTCAATTACAAGCGCAGAAAATGCTTGGGATATTAGTACCGGTAATCCAAATGTAAAAATTGCAATTGTCGATGATGCTTTTCGCATGGATCATGAGGATTTAACAGGGAATATTTGGATAAACTCTGCTGAAATACCAGGAAATGGAATTGATGATGATGGCAATGGATATGTTGATGATATAAATGGTTGGGATGCATCTGATAATGACAATGACCCCAATCCGGATATTTTTAGCAATAATTCTTGGACGCATGGAACGCACGTAGCTGGAATTGCAGCGGCATCCACGAACAATGGAATTGGAATAGCTTCTATAGGGTTTAACTGCACCTTCATACCTATTAAAGCAGCGAGCAATGGAAGTGGACAACTTCCAAGTGCATATAGCGGAATTGACTACGCGCTTGCAACAGATGCTCAAATCATTTCTATGTCATGGGGCGGAAGTGCTTTTTCAAATACCTATCAATTGCTTTTTGAAGTAGCTCATAATCAAGGAAAAGTCTGTGTTGCTGCTGCTGGAAATAGCAATACCAGCGTGCCTATGTATCCGGCTAGCTATGAACATGTGATTAGCGTAGGAGCGACTGATGCGAACGATGTGCGAGCTGGCTTTTCCAATTATGGAAATGCGATAGATGTAATGGCTCCGGGCGTTGATATATTGAGTTGTTTGGCTGGATCATTAAATAGTTATGGCGAGCTTAGTGGAACATCTATGGCTTGTCCATTTGTCTCTGGTTTATGTGGCTTAATGATTTCAAATAATCCTGGTATGAGCCCAGAAGATGTAGAATATTGCCTCGAAAGCTCTTGCGACAATATTGACGCTCAAAACGCTTCTTTCGTAGGTCAAATTGGTGCTGGAAGAGTTAATGCACAAGGTGCCTTGGCATGCGCTCCAATAGTCTCTGCTGATTTTGAAGCGGATATTAATTTTGTTTGTCCCGGATATCAGGTTGCGTTTGCAGACCTAAGTACAAATGACCCCAGTAGCTGGAATTGGACATTTCCTGGCGGTTCTCCTGCCTCCTCTACATTACAAAATCCATTTGTAACATATAACAATCCTGGTGTATACGGGGTCGAACTTGTCGTTTCTAATCCAGACGGATCGGATGAACTTATTATCGCGGACTTTATTACAGTTGACTATCCTTCAGCAGAATTGGGAGGGTCAGCTATAATCACCGATGGTATGACCGCATACTTGAATGTAAATTTCCAAGGAAATCCACCTTTCTCATTTGAGCTATCTGATGGAACAAATCCTCAATTATTTACAGGAATATATGATAATCCATTCCAGATTGCCGTCCAACCCGTTTCTTCTGCTTCATATAACATATTGAACTTTGCTGATCAATCTTGCGCAGGCTCTGGAATAGGAGAGGCCATAATTACTGTATTGCCTCAACCTGCTGCTTTTGAATGTTTTTATAGTAATCTATATGGAAACAGTTCGGACAATCATTTTATAGACAATGTTATTAATCCAATTGACAACTCTATCTATGCAGTAGGTCGAGAGAGTGATAACGGAGTACTCGCCCATATCAATACCGATGGAAGTTTAGATTGGGTCAAAGGATACAGCACTGGAATCTCTGCTACGAGCATGGTCAGGTGTCCAAATGGCGACTTGATATTTGTAATGCACCGTTCTCTGCCTGTTGAAGGAGATATACACGTCTATCGGGTGGATCCAAATGGCGACATCCTTTGGGACAAAAAGTATGAGTTGTCATATGATCGGTATCCTAAAATTTGTCCTTCTCTTGGCGACACGTATTTCGTATGTGCATGGACAAGTGCCGGTGGTAGTTCCGACAATGTATTATTGATGAAGATCGATGGCAATGGTGACATAATTTGGCACGAAGTCATGGACGAACTCGATGATCAAATGTTTGATTTGCAGCCAGATGAAGATGGCGGCTGTTATATTACAGGAGGGGCACATGCAGTCGGTGGAAATGGCAACTATTTCTTAATCCATTATGATACGGATGGTAATATTATACAAAAAGCAGAATTTGATACCGGAACAATCTGGGATGATAATCCCCGATTAACACAAACTCAAGATGGTGGTATTGCCATCTGCGGGCAAACGGGGCAATCAGGAGATAAAGATGTCTTTGTGTCTAAATTGGATAGTGATTGGAATCACGAATGGTCCTTCGAGATTGATTTTCCACTTGATCCGAATTTAGGCTATGATGTCATTGATGATGATGATGGCAATATCTATTTCATAGTCAGAGAAAATGATGGGGCATTCACAAAAGCCTATGTTTTGAAAATGGATCTTGTTGGGAATATTATTTACTCGAAAAGGTTGGATGACGTTCAAGGTGGACGCTTAAAGTATAATAACAATGGAGGTTCTAATTCGCTTGTGTTCTCTGGATTTGTCGATCCAATTGCGCAAGGATTTGGTGAAAGAGATGCTGTTGTCATACATACTGATTTGGACTTTAATTCTTGTTTGACTTCCGAATGGACTCCAAATATGGAACCTTTGATTTGGACAAGTTCAGATTGGCCAATTTCTACTTCGAGCCCTCCGGTAACTGTAACCGATTTGAATACAAGTATTATTGAACCCAGTTTTGAAATAGTTGAATTTTGCACCACAGATTGTGGTGACACATGTTCGGTGGAATCTTCATTCATAAGTACTATCGAATTTTTGTGCGAGCCTGGCGCTTTAAGTTTTAATAATTCAAGTGTAAATGCAGAGAATTACTTTTGGGCAGTAAATGGGATTACGGTTGACAGTACTTTGAATTTTGAATATTTCTTTGATCAAAATGGATTATTTGAAATCTCTCTTATTGCTCAAGATGAGCAGTGTTTTGATCTGTTTTCCGATACCATAGAAGTTGATATTTTAAATACTTCTATAGGTCCGTCCATTGAGATTTGTCAGAATGATAGTGCCCAGCTTAATGCAAGTGGTGGTTCCACATATTTTTGGTCACCTTCAATTGGCCTGAGTTCAAGTTTTGTTCAAAATCCAATGGCTGCGCCTATTTCCTCTACACTTTATTCCGTTTCAATTTCAAATGGAAATTGTACACGAACAGAAAGTGTTCAAATAGACGTGGATGAAGACTGTTGCTTGACTTTTCCGTCATTTGAATTTGATCCCGATATATGTGCGAATGAACTCTTAGAGATAGTAAATACCACGAATGCTAATGGTATGGCTACATATAACTGGGATTTTGGAGATGCTTTTTTGCCTTCAACATTTGAAGGCCCTACTCCTCCATTACTTCAGCCAAATCAAACCGGGCAAATTGAAATTAGTTTAAATGTATCTGACGATTGCGGCCAATTCACAGAATCTTTATTCGTGAATGTTTTTCCAATGCCTTTGGCTAATGCAGGAAATGATACACTTCTCTGCGAAGGGCAGTTTCTTCAGTTAGGTTCCTCTCCAATAGTTGATATGCAATACAGTTGGAATCCTTCTGCGGGTTTGAATAATTCAGGGATCTCAAATCCAGAAGTGACAATTGACCAAGATGTAACTTATGAGCTAATTGTTGAAGATTTAATTTCAGGCTGCATTTCAAGCGATGAAGTTAGTGTTCAATATTTTGTGTTTCCGATTTTGGATTTATCCCCTGTGAAATGTGATGATGATACCCTCCTTGTTCAGCTCAATATAGATGCCGCTTTGAACTCGATTATTTGGAGCAATGGTAATAGAGGAGATTCTATTTACATCATTCAGGAAGGGCCTTATTGGTATCAAATAGAAAACTCCTGTGGTCAATTTCAAGAAGGCTTTGAAATTGAGAATTTACCCTGTTCATGTGATATCTATAGTCCAAATGCCATTACTCCAAATGCGGATGGACTGAATGATGTTTTTCTCCCGGTTATAACTTGCCCTGTTAGAGACTATAGATTAGAGGTTTGGAATAGATGGGGACAAAAAGTATTTGAAACTGATGACCCTGAAAAAGGATGGAATGCTTCTATGGATGTGAATGAAGAGTATTACGTAGCGAACGAAATTTATGTATGGAGATTAAATTTTAGTGGGTATTATAAGCCTTTGGAGAATACAGTCGACATGCATGGTCATATTACAGTCATACGATAGTCAAGCCATGGTTAGGTCATCCTGCCCAACCTTCTCGATCAAGACTTCGATATTGAATCGCTTCGGCTAAGTGATTATTTTCAATTTTTTCTGATTTTTCTAAATCCGCAATAGTTCGTGAAACTTTTAAGATGCGGTCATAAGCTCTAGCGGATAATCCAAGCTTATCCATTGCTTTTTTCAGCAGCTCTTTGCCAGACGATGAAATCTGACAAAACTCGAGAATCTGTTTCTTATCCATTTGAGCGTTGGCATGGACCTTAGAAATACCGCTGAACCGCTCGTGTTGAATAGTTCTCGCTTCCATAACCCGAGAGCGTATACGGTTGCTCTTTTCGGTAGGTCGTGTATCGGACAGTTCCTCAAAGGAAACAGGAGTGACCTCAATATGAATGTCAATTCGATCGAGCAAAGGTCCTGAGATCTTGTTCAAATACTTTTGTACCATTCCCGGAGGACACATGCACTCTTTTTCAGGATGATTATAATACCCACAAGGACAGGGATTCATACTAGCTACAAGCATAAGGCTTGCTGGATAATCTACAGCAAATCGTGCGCGCGATATGCTCACTGTTCGATCCTCCAATGGTTGTCGCATCACTTCCAATACAGTGCGTTTGAACTCAGGTAGCTCGTCTAAAAATAAGACCCCATTGTGCGCTAAAGAAATTTCTCCAGGCTGAGGAAAACTTCCACCTCCCACCAGAGCAACATCCGAAATCGTATGATGAGGTGATCGAAACGGTCTGACTGAAATAAGTCCATCTTCATCTTTCATCTTTCCCGCTACGGAATGAATCTTTGTTGTTTCTAGGGCTTCATTTAGATTAAGCGGTGGAAGGATGGTAGGTAATCTTTTGGCAAGCATTGTTTTTCCCGCACCGGGTGGTCCTATGAGGATAATATTATGGCCCCCTGCTGCCGCAATTTCAAATGCCCTTTTAATATTTTCTTGACCTTTGACATCGTCAAAATCTACTGGGTAATTTTCTATACGGTCAAAGAATCGCGCACGTGTGTCGAACTCTACTCTGCTCAAATTGGAATCTTCATTGAAAAAGTCAATTACATCTTTCAGATGATTGACTCCATAGACTTCAAGATCATTGACTATGGCCGCTTCCATGGCATTTTCCTCCGGAAGGAAAATCCCTTTGAAGCCATGTTTCTTGGCTTCAATAGCAATGGGCAACACGCCTTTAATGGGACGCAACCCCCCGTCTAAAGCAAGCTCTCCCATGAGAATGAATTCAGCAATATTTTCATGTTCCACTTGCCCGGAAGCGGCTAGCACCCCCATGGTTAGTGCCAAATCATAGGCCGCACCCTCTTTGCGAATGTCAGCAGGAGCCATATTTACGGTCACTCCTTTTCGTGGAAATTTATAGCCTATATTGGCTAGCGCGGCATTGATTCGTTTGTGACTTTCACGAACGGCATTATCCGGCAGGCCAACTAGATGAAAAAATGCGCCTTTGCTAACATCGACTTCAATGGTGACCAATGTGGCATCGATGCCGAGCACAGCACAGCCAAAGGTTTTTACTAACATGGATTTTTTTTTGGGAAGTTAAGGAAAGATGCCAATAGATTTACAATTCTATTCTTTTTTCATCTTCCACCGCTTATGCGACCACAACCACAAATGTTTTTGGGCGCGAATATTTTTTTCCAATTCCTTGACATAAAATTCGGCCATTTCATCTTCGCTAATTTCTTTTGGAAATGGGACGAAAGTAATTTCATAATGAAAAGTCTTCTCAGTTTTCACTTGGGCATAGAAAGAGTCCATTTCAAATCGCTTGGCCAATTTAGGCGCACCCATCAAAAAGGCCGTTTCTTGATTCAAGAAATTGAACCATTTAAAACTACTTGACTTATTCGGAGATTGATCTCCGATCAGATAGTAAAGACCTGCCACGTTCTTGCGTTGATTCTGTATAATCGTTCGTGGACCTTTTTCCGACTCTATGCATATATTTCCGAAGCGTTGGCGCATATGGATCATGAAGTCGTTGAAATAGCCATTACTTACTTTCCGATAAAAAGAAAACATGGCGCATTCAATTTGTGAAGGCAGATAAGTCATCCATTCCCAATTTCCAAAATGCGAACCGTAAAGCATGACGCTGCGCCCTTCCTCTAAACTCTTGGTCAATACCTCTGGGTTGGTCAAATGGTATTGATCTCCAAATTTCTTTTTTAACAAAGTCAAAAGCTTCAAACTTTCTATAAAGGAGCGGCAAAAATGCTTGAAAAATTTTTTGGCAGTGCTTACTATTTGTTTTTTTGATTCATTTGGAAAAGAACTTTTCAAATTTTCAAGTACTACTTTTTTGCGATAGCCAAATACATAGTATAAGAAGAAGAAAGCAAGATGCGCGATCGCATTTAGTGCCCAAAAAGGCAAGAGGGATATCAAATAAAAGTGTGCGTACTTAAGCTTCAAGGTTTCTTCAAATGCTGATCCAAAAATAACCAATTGCAGTTCAGCTGGCAGTTTCTTATCACTTTTTAAGGCCGTTCAACCAATTAATTTATTAGTGTCTTTGTGACACTATTTAAAGGAGAAATTTTAAATTTCCAGTATGAAAAGGAATTTAATCTTGTTTTGCCTGGGATTGGTTTTGATTTTTTCAGGTTGTTTCAATGATTCTAGAACAGGGGAAGACAGAGTGTTCTCAAGCATAGATGACTTGATGGCTAAAATGACCCTCGAGGAGAAAATAGGACAAATGAACCTCTATTCGAGCTTTTGGTCTTTGACTGGGCCTGCACCAATAGGTGGAGACGCGAAGATGAAGTACGATCATCTAAAGAATGGTCAATTGGGTGCTGTTCTAAATGTCCATGGCGTAGAAGATGCTCGAAAGTGGCAAGAGATGGCCGTAAACGAAACGCGATTGGGTATTCCCTTGCTTTTTGGCTATGACGTTATTCACGGACACAAGACCTTAGCCCCTATTCCTTTGGCGGAGAGTTGTTCTTGGAACTTAGACTTGATGAAGAAATCGGCTGCTATGGCAGCTAGAGAAGCAAGTGCAATGGGAATCAATTGGACCTTCGCACCAATGGTGGATATTTCTAGGGACGCAAGATGGGGTAGAGTTATGGAAGGTGCAGGAGAAGATCCTTTTTTAGGTTCCTTAATTGCAAAAGCCCGCGTTGAAGGCTTTCAGGGAGATGACCTCAGTGCCCCACATACGATTGCAGCAACAGCAAAGCACTTTGCTGGATACGGTTTTGCAGAGTCGGGTAAGGATTACAATACGGCTGATGTTGGATTGAACACATTGCACAATATGATCTTGCCTCCGTTCAAGGCTGCGGCTGAAAGCGATGTGAAGACATTTATGAATAGTTTCAATACGCTCAATGGAATTCCAGCTACTGCGGATGAATTTTTACAAAGAGACCTTTTAAAGGAAAAATGGAACTACCCTGGTTTTATTGTTTCAGATTGGGGATCAGGTGCGGAAATGATTGCCCATGGCTATGCGAAAGATATGGATGAGGTTGCGGAACTATCCGCGAATGCGGGTTCTGATATGGATATGGAATCATATGCTTTTGTAAATCACTTGCAAAAAGCAGTTGAAGATGGAGCTGTGCCTATGGAATATATAGATGATGCTGTAAAAAGGATATTAGAAGTGAAAGAGGATTTAGGTCTTTTCGAAGATCCGTACAAATACTGTAATGAAGAACGCGAAAAAACGGACGTCTTCAGCGCACAGAATAGGGCTGATGCCCTGGCAATGGCCAAGGAATCTATAGTCTTACTTAAAAACGAAAAGAACATGCTTCCATTGGACCCTGATAAGAAAGTGGCGCTAATCGGTGCATTGGCTGACGATGATAATAGTCCATTGGGAAATTGGCGACTGGGATCTGACAATTTTACAGGAGTTACATTGAAAGAGGGGATGGAGTCTTTGTCGACTAAAGTTGATTTCGAAAAAGGTCCAGATTATTTTTCAGGTGATGCCATGTTTCATATGCACATCAATGTAAATGAGGACAATAAGAAAGGATTAGATGAGGCAATTGCCTTGGCCAGAAATGCTGAAAAAGTGGTCTTGGTTATGGGAGAACACGGCTTTCAAAGTGGCGAAGGAAGGAGTCGAGGTAATATAGGTTTGCCTGGATTTCAACAAGAAATGCTATCCGCTATCTATGCTGTAAATCCAAATATTGTGCTGGTAGTAATGAGCGGTAGACCTTTAGATCTTTCATGGGCAGATGCAAATTTACCTGCTGTCTTAGCATGTTGGCAATTGGGCACCGAAACCGGCAATGCCATAGCTGAAGTGCTGTACGGAAAGACTGTGCCTAGCGGAAAATTAACAATGACTTTCCCCAGATCAGTAAGCCAAGTGCCTATCTATTATAATTATTTGAATACAGGAAGACCAGGTCCTAAAAATGAAGTGTTCTGGTCACACTATAGTGACATGAGTAATGAACCGCTTTATCCCTTTGGTTTTGGTTTGTCTTATACCTCTTTTGAATATGGTAAAGCTAAAATCACGAATGCAAAAGGAAAAACAACAAGCCTGTCTTTAGAAGTAACGAATACTGGAGAATTCGATGCAAAGGAGATTGTTCAACTTTATATCCGAGACCTCGTTGCACGGCCAGCGCGTCCAATCAAAGAACTTAAGGGTTTTGAAAAAATTGAGCTGAAGGCTGGTGAAAGCAAGACAATTAATTTTACGCTCGATGAAAGTAATCTTGGATCATTTAATGATAATGGGGACTGGAAAACTGAAGCCGGAGACTTCCATATAATGGTTGGTCCAAATTCGAGAGATCTCCAGATATTGGAATTTGAATTGGAATAAAATTGCTTATTTCATGGGAGTAAAGATGATCAACTGGACTTATCAACTCCCATAGAATATTTGAAAGGTGTCGGTCCTGCTCGTGGGCAGACCTTAAAGGATGAAGCCGGAGTATTTACACTATTCGACTTGTTGAACTACTTTCCTTTTCGTTATATAGACAAGACAAAGATTAATCGCATCTCTGAAATTAAACAGATGGACGAGAACCATCAGTTAAAGGGGAGGATTACGACTTTCAAAGAGATTAAACAAAAACGAGGTAAAAGATTGGAAGCCATTTTTGACGATGGAACGGGTCAGCTTAAGTTGGTTTGGTTCAAAGGCGTCAATTGGGTTGCTCAGTTTATAAATACGAGAGATCAGTATCTCATTTATGGTCGACCTTCATTTTTTAATGGACAATTGAACATAGCTCATCCAGAAATGGAGAAAGTTACTCATCAAGAGGCTCCAACTTCAAATAAACTCCAACCTGTATATCATTCAGGAGAAAAGCTTTCCAATCGCGGGTTAAATAGCAAGGGTATTGAGAAGCTGTGCCAACAAGCTTTGCGGGATGCAGGGAATAACTTAGTAGAGATTTTGCCAGACTATTTAATAGAGCGATTTGGCCTTCCAAATAGGCAGAAAGCCTATAGAGATATTCATTTTCCTCAGAACACAAATGATTTAAAAAAGGCGAAATGGCGATTGAAATTTGAGGAGTTTCTTTATCTCCAATTGAAATTGGGAAGACAAAAGAAATTAGCGAAGAGGCACTTTAAAGGCTTAGTATTTCCAGAAGTCGGAGATGTTTTCAATACCTTTTACGGAAAGCATCTTCCATTCGATTTGACCAATGCTCAAAAAAAGGTCTTAAAAGAAATCAGAAAGGATCTAAAAAGTGGCTATCAAATGAATCGTCTGATGCAAGGCGATGTTGGAAGCGGAAAAACCATTGTGGCGCTTTTTTGTATGCTTTTAGCAAAGGACAATTTTTATCAATCCTGTCTGATGGCACCAACAGAGATACTGGCAATACAACATTTCAATACACTTTTGGAATACCTCAAGGACATGGATGTGAAACTAGCCCTGTTGACGGGCTCGTCAAAAGCAGCTGAGCGAAGAGCAATTGACGAAGGTCTAAGAAGTGGTGACATTGATATCATAGTAGGCACGCACGCTTTATTGGAAGATAAAGTTGTATTTAAAAATTTAGGCTTTGCTGTCATAGATGAACAGCACCGTTTTGGAGTAGCGCAAAGAGCAAAGCTTTGGAAGAAAAATGCAAATCCTCCTCATATCTTAGTGATGACAGCTACACCCATTCCGCGCACCTTGGCAATGACTGTATATGGCGATTTAGATGTTTCTGTTATTGATGAGTTGCCTCCTGGTAGGAAAAAGATCTCAACCTCTCATAGATTTGAAAAGGCACGATTGCAGGTTTTTGATTTTCTAGAGAAAGAGATTGAAAAGGGCAGACAGGCGTATATTGTATACCCTTTAATTGAGGAATCAGAAACCCTCGATTACAAGGATCTTATGGATGGTTTTGAGGCAATTAGCCGAAGATTTCCAAAACCCAAGTACCAAATCAGCATTGTTCATGGTCAAATGAAACCAGAAGCCAAGGATTTTGAAATGCAGCGTTTTGTAAAAGGAGAAACACAGATTATGGTTGCGACCACTGTCATTGAGGTAGGTGTCAACGTACCCAATGCAAGCATTATGGTGATTGAAAGTGCTGAGCGATTTGGACTTTCTCAGTTGCATCAATTGCGTGGTAGAGTGGGAAGAGGAGCAGAACAATCCTATTGCATATTGATGAGCTCCTATAAATTGTCGCAGGATGCTCAGGTGCGGATGGAAACCATGGTGCGCACAAATGATGGATTTGAAATTTCCGAGGTTGACCTACAACTTCGAGGACCGGGAGATATTATGGGAACCCAACAAAGCGGAATTCCAGAATTGCGTATTGGAAATCTTTTAGAAGATCAAGATATTTTGAAAGAGGCGAGAAATGCCGCTATCGATTTGCTTGATAAGGACCCTGAATTGGCGAAGGATGAACATCAAATGGTTTTGAATCATTTCAATTTGCTAAAGCAAAGAAACAAGGATTGGTCGGTGGTGGCTTAGGTCATTACCTCAAAAGCGAAACGTGTCCTGTTCTTTTTTCAGAGGTGAT
The DNA here is from genome assembly GCA_039028335.1 of Bacteroidota bacterium. Taxonomy (GTDB): domain Bacteria; phylum Bacteroidota; class Bacteroidia; order Flavobacteriales_D; family JABDKJ01; genus JABDKJ01. Next base: position 71,973 of record JBCCIF010000003.1, on the reverse strand, counting down.
ATTTCCATTCACAACCGCTTCAAAAGTCATCACCCAGGCATAAATTCCTCCTTCTGAATAATAAGGTTCAGAGCTGAAAACACTTCCATCCCATTCTTCTTCGGGTTCATTCGTGCTGAAAACTATTTGCCCCCATCTATCCATGAGCGTGAATTCATAATTGTAGAAGTCACAATTGTCAATGACCGGTTTAAAGGTTTCATTTATGCCATCGCCATTTGCGCTAATTGCATTGGGGATGTAGATGTTGCACGAGCAATCGATAAATTCCAATTCTATCTCATCATAGGCAATTCCGCATTCATTAAACACCGTTGCATGATACGTTGAGGGTGCAATTGGACGATAAGAATCTTCTGTGTTTCCGTTGAACCAAACGATAGAATCTGCAAATGCAAATTCAGGATTAAGCTGAAAAACTTCATTTTGGCATACCATCGTGTCATTTCCAAAATCGAGCTGCGGCAATAGTATTTCACTTACATTAATTGTGTCGCTATTTTGACATGAAGTTAAGTCAAAAATGACGTCTACATAGTACTGCCCTGCTTCGGAGACGTCAAATGTAGCAGCTTGTGCTCCATTTTGCCAAAAGAAGGAGGCACCAGTATTATTTGCATCTAAAGTCAATATTTCGTCTTCACAAATACTCATGTCTTCACCAAGATTCACTGTTGGCAAAGGATTGTAATTGACGATCACACTATCTTGGTCAGAACATATTCCCACAGTTGTAGTGACGTAATAGATGCCAGGAGCAATGATTTCAATAGAGCTTGAAGTTGAGTTGTCTTGCCAAAGATATGTCGCATCTGGATGAGTAGCATCCAACATTGCGACTTCACCTTCGCACAATTCTAAATCTGGACCAAGATCGGCCTCCGCATTGTATATTGTGAGATTAAAGCTCTGTTCATCAGTGCATGGAGCCTGTCCATCAAATATGAAAATATCTCCAGAGGTGCTAATGATGTCTCCTGCATCGTAGGCAATTCCGGTTGCATTCGGACCTGAATAATAGCTTTCGTTTCCTGAGAGATTTGTTCCAGTAATAGCAGGGAGAACAAATTCATTACATGCCTCAGCATCGAGCAAATCATCAATGTTCGGTTGGGTAAATACATTTACTGTTAAAGAAACTACTTCATCAGGGCAAGGTGCGATATTGGAGATAGTATAGGTATACATGCCTGAAATACTCAGCCCTGGGGTAAATGTTCCTAAATGACCATTTCCTAAAACTGAAGGACCTGTCCATGTGCCCGTGGTTCCCGAAACAGAAACTATAGAATTATAGAGATCAATTGGGGTATTGCCACATGCACCGACCTGGCCATCGTCAAAAGGAGGGTTAATGCATTGAAGAAGCTCCAAATCGTCAAAGGCCATATCGTTATTTCCAGGTGCAAAGTCCGAGATTAACTGAAAACTAATGCTGTTGGTTGTAGCAATGACTGGATTGGAAATAAAATTGGTCCATACACCAGGTATTGAAGCGCCAGACCAAGTATCCAGTATTACACCATTTGCATCCACAATATTGAAGGTGATATTGCTAAAGCTATTATTGGCTCCTTGAAACCAATTTGAAATTTGATATTCCTGACCTATGCAAACATCATAGAAGCGCTCGTAAACCAATGAACCCGGAGCTAGATTATCTATGAAATTCATGTAAAGGTAGGTTGCTCCGCTATGCTGTAAATTGTTATAGGTTGATGGATTAGGATGAAAGATGAGATAAGGTTCAATTAAATCTGGACTTTCTTCCGTGTATTCAAATCCTTCGAAGTCAACTGAGGTCCAATTGCATTGACCAAAGGAAATAGCTGATGCAGTAATAAGAAAAACGAGGAGAAGAATTCTATTTATACAGAGTTTCTTGCAGTTCATAAAATAGCATGAAGCGAATTAATGCCGGAAGTTACGACATTTGCTGCCGAGTTCAAGCTGAGTCCAGAGCTTTTGCGGATAAATTATGACAAAGCTTGAAATTTAATTGGCTGTATTATCTTCTTTCAAGGAATCCAAAAACAAAAGCCCCGCAAGTGCGAGGCCTTTAATTCGTATTTGGTTTCCTGGACTAAAAATATCTTGGAGACATCAGTTTCTCCTTATTGAAATTGAGGTCATATCCCAACATGACTTCCCATGAGCCATCATTCACATTTCTGAGTTCGCTTGTCGTAAAATCCCAAGCAAATCCGGCTCTAAAAGAAGAGCTGAATAGATATGCAATATTGGCGTCAAAAGAATCTTCGGAACGATAGGCAGCCCCCAACCATAGCTTTTCTTTGAAAAGGAAATTTGCAGTGGCGTCAAAGGAAGCAGGAGAGCTACTTTCTAATTTTGCCATGAATGTAGGTTTGAATTTGAACAAAGGGCTGATATCGAATACGTAGCCTCCCATAATGAAGTAATGCCTTCTTTCTATTCCCTGAAGTGTATTATTGCTCTCAGCGAGTTCATTTTCTAAAAGTTGCGGTGCACTTGCCCCGAGAAATGCATTTCCACTCCAGTAGTAGAGACTTGCCCCGAAATTGGGTAAAGTATTTCCTCCAAAATTTTGTGCAAATGCTGGATCACCATTTGTTCCTGTTAAGCCGACTAACTGAGCTTCGAAAAAATCAAGACTGGCTTTCACGCCAAAGGCCAATCTGGAGTCATCAGCTATACGAATTCTATAAGCGAAGTCAGCTGCCAATGTCGTGTTCTCTGTAGGCCCTAAATTATCTCTCAGTGCGCTGAAACCAATTCCGATTTTTTCATTGCGCAAGGGTGTATGAAATGAAAAAGCAGAAGATACAGGTCGTCCATCATCAACAATTCCCATCCATTGATCACGATGGATCAAAGTAAAGGAAGCATTGTCATGACTGCCCGCATAACCCGAATTCAAGAGCAGTTTGTTCCAAAAGTATTGGGTAAATTGAACATCTTGTTGCGCTAAGGAAATGCTTCCAAAGCCGATAATCGCGATTAAAATAGTCGTTAACTTCTTCATGATTGTTAGCTTTTTCATTTGTTTAATCATTGATTATATAAACCCAACCTGAAATTGGTTCTGATCCGGGTTCTGTGTACAACATATAGTAATAGGTCCCCGTTGGAAGTGCCTTTCCGTCATAGGTGCCATCCCAGTCATTTTGATATGGACTGAACTCACCCAATGGTGTTCCCCAACGATTGAATATATAGACTTGATTATTCGGGAAGTTTTCCAATCCATCAATCACCCAAATGTCATTATTCAAGTCTCCATTTGGAGAGAACCCTTGAGGAATTATGAGGCCTATGTTACAATCATCAGGATCGAGCCAATCAGGGATGTCATCATTGTCGCAATCATCAGGAATCCCATCCCCATTTGGATCGTACTCTTCCATATCAACGATGCCGTCATTATCCGAATCAAAATCTATGTAGTTGGGTGCTCCATCACCATCAGAGTCATCTGGGCCATCTCCGTCTCCATTTACATCGTATTCATCTTCATCCGATATCCCATCGTCATCTGAATCCAGATCAGTATAGTCAGACTCTCCATCGCCATCAAAGTCTGGAGGATCAGATACACCTATGTCGTCTACCCATCCATCGCCATTGTCATCGATAAAGATGTCCACCATACCATCTCCATCCGTATCTAAGGTGTCATCGCCTGAATTGGCTTCGATGATGTCCGTTATTCCGTCATTATCAGAATCAATATCGTTATGATCTGGGGCTCCATCCATATCGGTATCATCTGGATCAGTCTGGATGTCATCATCATCTGCCCCGTCACCGTTGCCATCATTATAATTATCTATCGTGCCATCTCCATCTTCGTCTACACCGCCAGCCTCTACAACATCTGGCATAGTGTCATTGTCAGAATCTAAGTCTAAATAGTCGGGAACTCCATCGCCATCGAAATCATCTGGTCCGCTTCCATCTTCATTCGGATCATTTTCCCAGTCATCAAGTATACCATCGTTGTCTGAATCGAGATCTTCATGATCTGATATGCCGTCTCCATCAGTATCAGGATTATCTGGGGGGTTGATTTCATTCAATTCATCCCATCCGTTTCCGTTCGGATCAGAGAAGTCATCTATCATGCCATCATTGTCGCTGTCAACACTGGTGTCACCACCATTTATTTCAATAATATCATTGATGCCATCGTTATCGCTATCCAAATCCTGATGATCTGGAACACCGTCTCCGTCTGTATCTTCTGGGAATGGAATACTTCCATTGTCATCCCAGCCATCTCCATTCATGTCTTCAAATCCATCAACTTGACCGTCTGCATTCATATCTGTTCCTCCTGCCTCTATTATGTCTGGCAAACCGTCATTGTCAGAGTCGAGATCTAAATAATCTGGATTTCCATCTTGATCTGTATCGTTGTCATCTTCGTTCGACCCATTGGCATCATTGTCCCAAAGCAATGATGTAGAGTCAACTAAATTTTCATTGTTTAAATTAATTCCATCATTTGGATCATTGTCAATACTATCTTCCAATCCATCTCCATCTGCATCCGTAATTGCACCACTTCCAACAATGCCGTTTCCATCAGGGTCATCACCACCGCTCTCAACTACATCTGAAATTCCATCATTATCCGAGTCTAAATCTTGATAGTTCGGAACTCCGTCATTGTCCCAATCATCGGGTTCTCCATCGCCATCAATATCTCCTTCGATCTCATCTGGAATACCATCATTATCTGAATCAAGGTCATTGTGATCAGGTGTTCCGTCTCCATCGCTATCAGGACTTGGCAGTGGGTTGCCAAATCCATCTCCCGGTGCAGCTGTTGTGTTGTCATCGGTATCTACAACATCCGCAAAACCATCAAAGTCATTGTCAAAAATTGCTCCTGTTCCTATCATTCCATCGCCATCTGGATCAATGCTTGCATCCCCATCATTGGCTTCTATGACATCATTCAGACCATCATTATCCGAGTCCAAATCCTGAAAATCAGGGGTGCCATCCCCATCAAAATCCACTGGATTTTGCACATTGTCATCGTCATCCATACCATCTCCATTCGCGTCAGGATCGTCCGTGTCCTGAATGCCATCCCCATCTGAATCTGTGCCTCCTTGAGCGCTGTCATCAATCCCGTCCATATTGGCATCGGTACCGAGCGTAAAATCAACATCAACAGCATCGGGAATACCGTCTCTGTCTGCGTCAAGTTGATCGTCAACAATTCCATCTCCATCCGTGTCAATTCCACCCGACTCAACAATGTCTGGTATACCATCATTGTCAGAATCTAAATCGAGGCTATCTGGAATTCCATCGTTGTCGGTGTCGCCTCCATTACTTGCAGTAGCCTCTTCAACCGTATCTGGAATGCCATCGTTATCATCGTCCAAATCAACTGTATCCAAAATGCCATCCCCATCTGTATCAATAGGAGGGACTACATTTATAATAATCGTTAATGTGTCACAAAGAAGTCCAGGATCACAAATAATAACAGTCGTTGTATCGAATCCCAAAAATCCAAGATCCGGTGTATAAGTAAAACAAGAGTCGCCATCCGCTATTCCGGATAAACTTCCGTTTGAAGGGCTGAGAATAACAGAGGTGATATCAACGGGATCGCCATCTATGTCAATGACATTCGCGCATAATTCGATAGGAATGTCCTGACCGGTAACAACATTTATTGTGTCATTGCTAGTTGGTATACCGTTGACTCCAGTCCCATCTGGAACATCATTAACCGGAAGCACATCTATGAAAAGTGTATCCGTGACACAATTGGGGGGGATTTGATCATCGCAGACTTCATAAATTAGGGTGTCGGCTCCATTATAATCTGGAGGTGGAATATAGTCTATCGTTCCATCTCCATTGTCAATAATCGTTCCTCCCTGGCTTGTTACTCCTGGGCTTGTTACTGTTACAGGATCTCCGTCTGGATCAATATTGTTGTCGTCTAGATCAATATCATCTAAGGGAGTGTCTTCGTTCGTACTTACTGTTTCATTTCCTTGATCTGGAGGATCTTGAATACAGATTACTTCAATGAATACGGTGTCTATATCACAAGAGAACATATCGCAAACCTGATAGATAATAGTATCCGTTCCGCAGAAATCTGGTCCCGGAGCATATAAAATACTATCGCCATTAATAACGACAGCTGTTCCTCCGCTGCTAGGCCCGCTCAAAATATCTGTGGTAAGCGGGTCACCTTCAGGATCGGTATCGTTGTCTTGGACATCAATTACATTTGAGTCACTATCCTCATCTACGGTTACATTGTCTGTATTCGCGTCAGGAGTTCCATTGTTTGGAATGACGTTGATGATCACCGTTAAAGTATCACACTCCGGTGTTGGATCACAGATAATAACAGTGACCGTATCCATGCCCAAGAAGCCCAAGTCAGGCGTATATGTAAAACAAGTGTCTCCATCAGAGAGACCGCTTAGTATTCCATTATTGGGGCTTAATGTTGCAGCAGTTACATCTATTAGATCACCATCTGCATCACTTGCATCTGGGCAAATTAGAATAGGCGTATCTAAGACAGTATTGACGGTTACAGTATCGTTAATCGCTGGGCTTCCATTGGCTCCTGTGACAACAGGGATGTCATTAACAGGTAATACATCAATGAAAAGTGTATCGGACACGCAGTTAGGCGGGATTTGATCATCACAAACCAAGTAAATGACCGTATCAGCTCCATTGTATTCTGGCGGAGGAATATAGTCTACGGTTCCATCTCCATTAGAACTGACGGTTCCTCCTTGACCTGATCCGGCAGGAACGATAATAGTTATAGGATCACCATCTGGCTCGTTGTTGTTGTCGTCCAAGTCTATCCCCCCTAGAGGTGTGTCTTCGTTTGTGGAAACATTTTCATTTCCTCCATCGGGTGCATCTTGGACACAAGCGACATCAATAAAGATAGTGTCTATATCACATAGAATAGGATCACATATTTGATAAACGATCGTGTCAATTCCACAGAAATTTAAACCGGGAGAATAAGAAATGCTGTCTCCGTTTAGAACCGAAACCGAACCACCACTTGTGGGACCAGAAATAATCGTTGTTGTTAAGGGATCTCCTTCTGCATCAGTATCGTTTTCCTGTGGATCAAAAATGTAAGGCCCTTCGTCCTCAATAGCGTTTTCATTATCGGTATTTGCATCAGGTGCCGTTCCACATCCTGGATCAATCAAATTCACTGGATTACTTACATATACAGTTGCACATGAACCGCTTTCTGTCTGAACAACAATTGTGTAGCTACCGGGTATTAAGTTGTTGAATACGTTTGAGCTTTGGTAATTTGACCCATTATCTATACTGTATTCAATTGCACCCGCTCCAGTGAATGTAGCATCAATGGTTATGGACCCGCTATTTAGATTCGGGCATATTGGATCGACTGAAGTGACAGAATTTATGAGAGGAGAACAATCGCTATCATCGCAATCAACATCACCATCATTGTCATCATCAAACCCGTTTCCGCAAATTTCAGTATCGCAATTATCTACTGCATTGTTCTGAAAGTCAAATATGGAACCGTTATCAGAAGGTGTATATATTAAAATTCCTGAATCGTCTGGGTCTTCTAATGCATCGGCCAAACCATTTGTTCCATAAGGTCCAGTAACTGTACTATCCGCTTGAATAGTATAGCCGCTGCCTGATTCGATGGCGTCTAAACAATTGTCATTGTCTGAATCAGGGTCGTACATATCGGGAATTCCATCCATATCGGTGTCACAAAGTGTTTCACCCGTGAAGCCACTAATACCGATTATCTGAGGAGCCGGATTAATTGGTGCATTTGGTCCATTTCCGTAGCGTATACACAAAGAGTCGATAGGATTATTAAAACTGAGAGTTGCGTTGCCGTTATTATTACTTTGTGGATTGTTATTCCCCAGCCCGATCAAAGAGTTTAAAGCATCATTAAAAGCAACACTTGCTGGGTTGGCCAAGCTAACTTCAGTGCTGGTAAGGTCATAAATATTGCCCTGGAAATAAGCGAGTATAGCAAGAGAGTCTGCCCAGCCATTGGAGACAAAATCTATATCTACAATGGTGAATGATACGTCTTTCAATGGCTCGCTAAATGTTATCCATACATCTGTGAATTCAGCTTGTGTATTCGCGTCCTGTGAATAATACAATACAGGCGTGCTTCCGCCTATATTCTGGGCTTTAATCGTCTCAAAGTCAGAACCACTAATACTTGAAGGATCATCTGAACTCAAATCGATGGTCACGCCATCTTCAACAATGGGTTCATTGATATCGAAAGTGACTGCATCTATTGCGGTTCCTTGCCAATCGGCCCAATTTAAATCAAAGGGGCTTCCGCAATTGTTTTCTATGTCATTAGGAATTCCATCATTGTCAATGTCGATGTCGTTGTTGTCTGGAATACCATCGTCATCTAGATCTCCATCACTTAAAGGCCCTCCGGAGGTCGAAGCGAAAGGGCTCAGTGCCAACATGCAGGAAGCACCATTATTGGCGGTCGGAGCAGAAAAAGTTTCAAAGCTTGTTTGCGTGCATGCACTTAAATCTACTTCATAGATCTCTCCCGAATTATTTTGAGCATAAATAATCATAGGATCAGTAGTCGCCCATAGGCCTCCATATCCTCCATTTTCAGTGTCACCCGTGAGTGTGCAATCCATCAAGTCACCTGTTGCCAAGTCAATTTCATACAACACATTATCTCGAATGCCATACATTCTATCTGTAGATTGATGGTAGACCATATCGGTCACACTTAAAAGTGTTGCAGACAATGCGAGTGATGTTGCAGAGATTCCGTTGACGTCAATTGCATAAAGTTCATTCACAGAGCTTGATCTTTTTACGTAAAGCAAGCCATCAGGCCCAAAATCCCCGGCATTGTAATTTTGATTTGGTAATCCCGTCACCGCCCCTAAAGAAGTCACGCCACTTTGGCCAATGCGCAAGAGTTCATTTGTGTTGGAACGAAGACCGTAAAAGAAACCATCTCGCACACTGTAGGCTAAAGCCTTTATATTATGAGTGTGTGCGGTTCCAATATCTATGTATGTGTTCGTATTAAAATCTAGTTCCTTTAGTTGAGTGCCGTGCACGGCATAAAATCCCGGTAAACAGGTAAAGGCATCTGCACAACCCGCATCAGATGAACATGCACCATCTGCGCAATCGAACAGTCCATTTGAGTCATTGTCTAATCCATCTCCACAGATTTCTTGGGCCATGAGAGAAGAGCAGAGGAATGATATTGCTAAAAAGAGTGTTTTTTGGAATCGGAAAAAACTATCCATGTGATTAGGGTGTAGATTATCTAAACAAAATAACTAAACCCTTGTGGAGTCTTCAGGAGGCAGTTTTTAAATTATTCAAAGGAAAATGGTGAAAAGTGCTACTCGACTTTTACAATGACACTGAACTTGCTGATGCCAATAAAATATCCCTTCCCATTTTTGATATTGGAAAAAGTGGTCCCGTTCTCGTTGAGATCGAAAAACTCTTCGAAACGCTCGTCTACTGCGATAATCTCAATCACATTGTCTCCATAGTATTCAAATGCAGCTGCAGGAATAGTGAAAGCACTAGATGAAAAGGGATTGTCAAGACTATTTCTTGCATCGTCTATTTGATTTTGACTTAGTTCAGGAAAAGAAATTAAATTCTCACCTTCTTTTTCCAAAGGAGTAATACTTACGGAGTAAATTGTATTGTCTTCTTTTCGCCAATTGATATTTGTACCTGGATTAAGTAAGCCTTCAGAATTATAAATTTGAATGATGGACGATGCAATTTCAAATTCGTTTATTTCATTTGGCATTGAAGTCTGTCCGGTAATGAACTCGCTTTTGTAGTTCAATTCAAGGCGATAGTCGTTTCCAGGAAGGAATTCAAAATTATCTGCAGCCAATCGATAGAGACCATCTTGATTTTCAGAAGGGATAAGTCCAAAACTGTTGTTTTTCCAGATAATTCTCGGATTGGCATCATTGACTGGAATTGTAAAAGAGCCATTGTCATTGAATTTGCGAATTGAAAAATCTGAAATACTCTGTCCAGTCTCTGGAAAAGCACTAATAATTAATGTCTTATTTCTCGATTCTGTAAGCGTAACTGTTTTCTCACAAGAAAGAAATATAAACAACAGAGCAAAAGCTAAACAATATTTTAAGAGCTGTTTTGGCACTAAAAACTTAATTTCAAATTAAGGCTTGGTGTAATTCCTAATAGAGAAATACGATCCTCTACAACATCAGACAATTCACCATTTTCAAATATAGGAATATAATTCAGAGATTTTACATTTTTTCTATTCGTTACATTGTTTACAGAAATTCCCAAATCCATTTTTACCCAATTAAAAAATTTTCTATAGTTAACAGCCAGATTTAGTGTAAGATAGTCTTGTAATGTGGCACTGAATTCCTCGGCATATTCGGCTTTTGTAAAAGGAATTCCAAATGGGCCATTAACTTGAAAAACTCCCAAAAGTGGAGTAAAGTGAGTACCGCTACTCCATAGGAAGTTAGTGGAAAATTGCCAATTTGTCAAGTTGTATTGATACGCAGTCTTAAGGTCATATGTTCTGTTGTCTGGACTAAAGATGGGATTGCCGTCATTGATTTCATTTCCACTTTCACGATAGAATTCAAGTGCTTGGCTAAAAGACATGCTCGCATATCCAGTATGTCGACCTCTTTTTTTCTGAATGAAAAACTCTATTCCCCCAATATTGGCTGTTCCTTTTGCAATTGAATTTGTCTGCTCAACAAGTTCTAGGAGTAAGATGTCATTTCTATTGAGGATGTTGCCTTCCATGTTCTTGATGAAGCCTTCAAATTCTATGACCCATTCTTTTTCGGAATAACGAATTCCCCCATTAAATTGTGTGGAAATGAGTACAGGTATGGAATCGTTATTTGCAATCAGCCATCTTTCTGGTTGGTTAAGGAAAATGTTCTGTCGATTGGTTCTTCGGACAAATTGGAAATAGCGCCCAGCATTTACATGCAGTGTGAAGTTATCGTCTATTTTTCGTGTGATAATTACACGAGGTGATATATAGAATTCATTTGTTATTGAGTAGTGCGTAGCACGAAGACCTAACTTGAACTTGGTATCACCCATTTCGCGATTGTAACTAGTCCAAAGACTATGTGTAATACCCTGCAAATCAAAGTTCAGTGTCGAACGTTCTATTGAATCAATACTGTTATTTATACCCGCAATTGAAATGACAGTTCCTTCATATCCGAACCCAATTTCTTCATCTATTGTTCTCTTAACGAAGACATTTGCGTTGAGGGTGAAATCTTGTAGTTGGCTGCGTTCGGCATTTGAATAAATGTCTCTTGATTCGGCCCCCGTATTTTCATCCCGATCTATAATCTGAAAAAGACGATGATAATTTCGATTAAAGCTGGATTGTCCTATGGTGACTTTTGAGAATACATTATCGTCCCATTGTTTGGTCCACAATGCTCCTACGCCTATGTTCCCCCAATCAAAATTGTAGTCATTTTGATTGATACGCAATAGTTGGTTTCCATTAAAGTTGCTTGTATCTCTAACAGAGAAATTATCTTGGCCGCGGAAAAATGTCAAGGAAAAGTTGTTTTCCAAGTCAGGTTTAAAGGTGAGCTTTGAGTAAACATCATAGAAATTGAAATCGGGGCTTTCTTCTCCGTCTAGATCAAGGCCTTGATTTCTTGAGTTGGCGCTTGTATCAAAGGCACTTCCAAAGAGATTTTGATAAATAGGATTTTGATAAATGTCTGAATGCGCTCGCCTAATAGCTGTAATAAAAGTGAGTTTTTGATTGACGATTGGAGTCTCAATCAAGCCTGTAATGTTGATAGTATTGAATGATAAAGAACCAGAAGGTCTTTTGGCATTTCCCTCTTTTCCGGAAAGATCAATTACACCCGAAACCCGTGATCCATATTTCGCATCGAAACCACTTTTAAATACACGGATGTCTTTGATAATATCGGGATTAATCGTACTGAAGATGCCGAAAAAATGATCGAGGTTGTAAAGCTTAAAACCATCCAATAGCACGAGATTTTCATCTGACCTTCCTCCTCGAATATTGAGCTCAGAGCTGGTTTCATTTCCTGCATTGATTCCAGGAAACAGTTGCAAGGATTTGAACAAATCGGGTGCTCCGGTGAACGGCAATTCATTTATTTTCTGAGCATTGACATTGTAGCTGGACAATTCTTTTTCACTTGAAATGGAAAGTGATTTCTGACTTGTGATTTGCACAGTAGGAAGGAATTGTTGTATTTGCTCCAATTCAATTAGGTTAAAGGAGCCATTGACAAAGGCCTTGATTGGTTTCTGGAAAGATCGGTAACCTAGAAATCGAATGATTAAACTGTCTTCCATGTTTTCAATATTCTTCAAAGAAAAAGACCCATCGTCATTGCTAAAGGTTCCTTGCGTAGATTGACTAAAACCAATACTCGCAAATGGCAAAGGTTCACCGTTGGACTGATCGACTACTTTTCCATAAAGGCTCATCGACAGAATCTCTTTTTGAGCAATAGGAAAAATCACATAAGTATTGTCAATTTTTTTAAATGTATAGTTTGTGTTTTCGAGTATTGAAATCAATGCTTCTTCGACAGGAGACTGTGATAGAAATAGGTCGACTTTATAGTTTTTAAGGGCTCCGTAATCGAAAGCAAACTTCAATTCGTGCTTGTTTCTTAATTTTTTTAGAATTTTAGGGATTGTGCCCTTGTAATTTCCATTTAAGTAGGTCTCTTGGGCGTTGAGGTGAAAGGCATTGAATAGAAAAAGAAAGGCTAATATTTGTTTGGTTATTTTCAAGTTTCTTTATTCATACAACTTGACAACCGAACCATTTATTTTGTAATCTAAATTCATGGGAAAACAAACCAATTCTAAAGCTTGCTTAAGATTGCTCGTGCTAAAATTACCCGAATATTTTTTCCCAGCTAAATTAATACTGCTTTGAACTTTAATGTCGTAGGCTCTTTCTAGTTGAAAGATAACTTCCTCTAGGGGCATTTCGCTGAAGAACAATTCGCCCTTTTTGCGTGATTCTAATTCCATCAAATTGAGCGAACGTTTCGTCATATGTTTGGGTCCAATGCTCAGGCCTTCTCCTTTTTCAATTTCTTCTGATCGCTCAGCGTCTTCAAACTTCACTTTTCCTTCCGTACAATTTACGAAGATATGCTCTAGCCCTTCTTCGACTGAAAAAACGGTTCCTAAGACGCTGATTTTTCCTTTGCTTGTTTCAACGACAAAATCGCTTCCTTTTGCAACTTCAAAAATTGCTCCTCCAGAAAGCTGGATAAATGATTGTTCATCCCTCTTTTCAAATTTGATTTCAGAACCCTTGAATAAGAATACATTATTTTGATCCGGTAATACAATTGAAGTCGATTCTTGAGCGATGAATTTTTCTCCTTTTGAATTCATGAAAAACAAAGCGAAACCAAAAAGAAGAATAGCAGCTGCAGCGGTCAAGTAACGCCAAGTTCTCTTAGGCTTTTTGGGATAATCTTGAAGAGAATAGACTGGAGTAGATTGAATCTTGTTTTGAATCGCGTTCCAAGAATCTTCATTGCCGCCAGTAAACGGAGTGCTTAGCGTCTTTGTAATTTCAAGCCAATCTTTATTTTCTTCTTCTAGCATTTTAATAGCGCTTTGCCTTCTAAATTTTAAATTCGATTTCTTCTCTGATTATTTTCAGTGCCTTGCTCATTCTCTTTTCAACAGCTTTCACACTCAAGCCTAATCGCTCTGCAATTTCAGCGTACTTCATTCCTTCTATTCGATTCATTAAAAACACTTCTCTATTGCCCTCTGGAATTGAGGCTATTACTGCCTCTAATTTCTCTTTGAACTCTTTTTGCTCCAACTCAAACTCTGGCGAATTATTATCTTGTCTAAGTTCAGTTTGCGCAATAAAATTGTATTTCAGCTTGTCTCTCTTAATATGATTCAAAGTGAGATTTCTAGCTATCGTGTACAAATAAGACTTGACCGTAGATAAGATAATTGTGTCTCGATTATCCCAAAGTTTCACAAAGGTGTCTTGTGCTATATCTTCGGCCAAATCAACATCCGAACTCATGAAATAAACGTAATTCCGAATGGCATCAAAATATTGCTCAAATGTTTGTCTAAACTCTTGTTGGTTCATTGATTAATTCAACAACTTATGGTGAAATCACCTCTAGTTAAGACAATATTAGCTGATTTTATCATATTCCAAGGTTAATTTGATCCTATTCATTAAAACAGCTTTGTTGGATTGTTTGAAATCCAAAGAGTTTATATACATCTGATAACTTAATTTCTTAATTTCGCAATCCTCAAAAATAATCATGTCCTCGGAACAAAAATATAGGGAATATAAGGCGTTGAGCTTGTCAGAAATTTCCCAAGAAATATTGAACTTTTGGAAGGAAGACTCAACATTTCAAAAAAGCATTGAATCAAGAGATGCAGATCGTCCTTTTGTTTTTTATGAAGGTCCACCTTCGGCTAATGGAAAGCCGGGAATTCATCATGTTATGGCAAGAGCCATAAAAGACATTGTTTGTAGATATAAGACACTAAAAGGTTTTCGTGTAGAGCGAAAAGCTGGGTGGGATACCCATGGTTTGCCAATTGAACTGGGTGTAGAAAAGGAACTGGGAATAACAAAAGAGGATATTGGAAAAACCATTTCAGTAGAGGATTATAATAAGGCTTGCCGTGAAGCTGTCATGAGATATACAGATCTTTGGAATGAAGTGACGGAGAAAATGGGTTACTGGGTTGATATGGACGATCCCTATATCACCTATGAAAATAAATATATTGAATCCGTATGGCACCTTTTACAAAGGCTTTTTAATAAAGATTTGATTTACAAGGGCTATACGATTCAACCTTATTCGCCTAAAGCCGGTACGGGCTTGAGCTCTCATGAATTGAATCAACCGGGTTGTTACCGCGATGTAAAAGATACTTCGGCTGTAGCTTTATTTTCAATCCGAAATCCGGAATCATCTAAAATTTCAAGTTTGATTTCAGGTGCTCATGGTCCTGTTAATATGATTGCATGGACAACCACTCCATGGACCCTGCCTTCAAACACGGCATTAGCGGTTGGGACTCGAATTGATTATGCAATAGTCAATACCGTGAATCCTTATACAGCGGTAAAACAAACGGTAATATTGGCTAAAGACCTTTTAAGAAAATATTTCAAGGAAGAGGGTAATGAACAATCTTTTGATGCTTTTGAGCCCGGCAATAAGGTGTTGCCATGGACAGAAATTGGAATTTGTAAAGGAGAAGATCTAATCGGCATGAAATATGATCAGCTGCTGAATTATACCCTTCCCTACAAAGATGCAGATCAAGCTTTTCAAGTAATTGCAGGTGATTTTGTAAGCACAGAAGACGGAACGGGAATTGTGCATATAGCTCCTACTTTTGGTGCCGATGATGCCCGAGTTGCAAAAGATGCAGGTGTTCCTGCAATGCTCGTTCTTGATGAAAATGATAATCCTGTTCCCTTGGTTGATTTACAAGGAAAATTCACTTCTCATATGAAGGAATTAGCTGGGAAATATGTGAAAAACGAATACTATTCAGAGAATGAAGCGCCAGATAAATCTGTTGACGTAGAAATATCGGTAAAACTAAAAACAGAGAACAAGGCTTTTAAAGTTGAGAAATATGTTCACAGCTATCCACATTGCTGGAGAACCGATAAACCTGTTCTTTACTATCCTCTAGATTCTTGGTTTATCCAGACTACAAAGGTTAAGGACAGATTGATTGCTCTGAACAATACAATTAATTGGAAACCCAAGTCCACCGGAGAGGGTCGCTTTGGAAATTGGTTAGAAAATTTGAACGATTGGAACTTAAGTCGTTCTAGGTTTTGGGGTATCCCGATTCCGATATGGAGAACGGAAGATGGAAAAGAAGCTATTTGCATTGGATCAGCTGAAGAATTAAAATCTGAAATTGAAAAGAGTATTGCAAAAGGCTTTATGTCTTCCAACCCTTTAAGCGATTTTGATCCTTCTGACATGTCAGATGATAACTATAACACTTTCGATCTTCATAAGAATTATGTAGATGAGCTTGTTTTAGTTTCTGAAAGTGGCGAAAAAATGTTCAGAGAAAAGGACTTAATAGATGTATGGTTTGATTCCGGATCTATGCCCTATGCTCAATTGCACTATCCTTTCGAAAATAAGGAAAAGGTAGAATCTGGATCGCACTTCCCTGCAGATTTTATTGCCGAAGGTGTGGATCAAACGAGAGGCTGGTTCTTTACCTTGCATGCCATTGCAACCATGTGTTTTGATTCTGTTGCCTATAAAAATGTCATGTCCAATGGTTTGGTTTTAGACAAGAATGGACAAAAAATGTCGAAGAGATTGGGCAATGCAGTCAATCCGTTTGAAACCCTTGAAAATCATGGTCCGGATGCTACTAGGTGGTATATGATCACGAATGCACAACCCTGGGATAATTTGAAATTTGATGTAGAGGGAATTACCGAAGTCAAGCGAAAGTTCTTCGGTACCTTGTACAATACCTATTCATTTTTTGCACTCTATGCAAATGTAGATGGCTTCAATTTTACTGAGGAACATATACCAGTTGATGAAAGACCGGAAATTGATAGATGGATCATATCAAAATTGAATTCACTTATCAAAGAAGTTGATGCATTCTATGCAGATTTTGAACCTACAAAGGCTGGTAGGGCTATACAAGAATTTGTTGGGGATCATTTGAGCAATTGGTTTGTAAGACTTTCGAGAAGAAGGTTTTGGAAGGGATCTTATGAGCGTGATAAAATTTCGGCTTATCAGACATTGCATCAGTGTCTAATGGATGTCGCTATTATGTCATCCCCTATTGCGCCATTCTATTCAGAAAAATTATATAGAGATTTAAACAGGGTCTCAAATAAAAATGCGTCAGAATCAGTTCATACAGCATATTTTCCAGAACCAGATGAGGCCTCAATTGATCTTGACTTGGAAGAACGAATGGACATTGCGCAAAAGGTGTCTTCTCTGGTACTTAGTCTGAGAAAGAAGGAGAAATTAAAAGTAAGACAGCCTTTGCAGCGCGTAATGATCCCTATAATGGATGATACCTTTGAGCATAGATTAAAGGCGGTAGAAGAACTGATTCTCTCCGAAGTAAATGTGAAAGAACTGGAATACCTCAAAGATGCAGAGGGAAAATTAGTGAAGAAGATCAAGCCTAATTTCAAGACTTTAGGTCCGAAGTACGGGGCTTATATGAAAGCCATTGCAGCACAGGTAAATCAATTTGATCAAGAGATGATCGGTCAGATTGAGCGAAATGGAGGAATGCAGATGCATATAGAAGGAAAAGATCTGAATCTTGAACTCAATGATTTTGAAATAAGTAGCGAAGATATTCCCGGTTGGACCGTGGCCAGCGAAGGTTTGATTACTGTTGCTTTGGATATAAATTTGAATGAATCACTCAAAAATGAAGGTTTGGCACGAGAAATGGTGAATAGAATTCAAAATTTGAGAAAAGATAAAGGACTCGATGTAACAGATCGAATCAATGTAACGGTGCAAAATCATCCAAAATTAAGTATGGCGCTACATGACAATTTAAACTATATTTGCGCGGAAATTTTGGCCGATCGTCTTGATTTCAAGGAGAAAGCCGAAATTAATGATGGTGTTGAATTAGATATTGAAACCGGTCTAAATGTTGAAGTCTCAATAGAGAAAGCGGTGAACTAAAATGAGATTGCCATGACTAAAAAGAGTAACAAAAGAGCAAAATATTCTGACAGAGATTTGAAAATGTTCGAGAAGCTGATCAATAAAAAGTTGGACGAGGCTCGAATAAATTTGGATCAATTAAAAAAGTCTTTGTCACACGCTGATGATAACAGCACTGAAGATACCTCTCCTACATTTAAAATGATGGAAGATGGGTCAGAGACTTTATCAAAAGAAGAAACGGCACTTCAAGCGTCCAGAATGGAGAAATTTATCAAACACCTTGAAGATGCACTTGTGAGAATTCACAATAAAACATATGGCGTTTGCAGGGTGACAGGTAAACTGATCAAAAAAGAAAGGTTGAAGTTGGTTCCACATGCTACCTTAAGTATTGAGGCCAAAAACAAAATGAGCTAAGCCAGGAATACTTGAAGAAAGCACTCATCACACTTTTCTTGGTCTTGATTATAGACCAAGTACTCAAGATTTGGATTAAACTTAATTTCCAATATGAGGATTCAATGCTCCTCATCAATAATTTAATAGAGTTTAAATTCATTGAGAATCCAGGTATGGCATTTGGTCTAGATTTTGGGGGGCCATATGGGAAGCTAGTTCTTAGTGTTATTCGACTTATCGCAGTTTTTGTTATTGGCCGTTACCTAATTAAACTTGTACGCACCGGGGCTCATGGAGGATTCATCATTTGTGTTTCAATGATTTTAGCCGGTGCCATTGGAAATATTTTAGACAGCGCATTTTACGGTCTTATTTTCGATCAAGGACTACTTTGGGATGATACCATTGGAGATTGGAATAAAATGCCTTATATCCGAGGTGGCTTGGCTGAAATGGAAGAAGGCTACGCGCCCTTTTTAATGGGCCATGTGGTCGATATGTTCCACTTCCTTCCCAAATTTCCTGATAATGCACCATGGGGCCTTGCTGGGAGGGACATTTTTGCACCTGTTTTTAATGTTGCGGACGCTGCAATTTCGATAGGTGTGATCGTTATTATTTTATTTCAAAAACGTTTCTTTCCAAAGAGCAAAGACACGCCAGATTTGGAAGAGAACGAATCCGTTCCTGCTTAAACTAAACTGTTAGCATTAAGGTATTCTGCAATCTGAACAGCATTGGTTGCTGCTCCTTTTCTCAAATTATCCGCAACCACCCAAAGATTTAATGTATTGGCTTGCGATTCATCTCTTCTTATTCGCCCTACAAATACTTCGTCTTTGTTCTTTGAGTACAAAGGCATTGGATAGCTATTGTCATCCGTGTTATCTTGGACGATAATACCATCTGTTTGACGAAGAATTTCTTTAACTTCATTCAAATCAAAGTCTTCCTTAAATTCAACATTGATTGCTTCTGAATGTCCTCCGTCCACTGGTACACGAACGGCTGTAGCAGAAACCATAATTGACTCATCACCCAGGATTTTTCGAGTTTCGTTCACCAGCTTCATTTCTTCCTTTGTATATCCATTATCCAAAAAGATGTCGCAATGGGGAAGACAGTTTTTGTCAATTGTATAGGGGTAAACTTTATTTTCGTGATTACCGTCACGCTCATTCTCCATTTGTTGGACGGCTGCTTTTCCTGTTCCAGAAACACTCTGATACGTTGAAACGATTACGCGTTTAATCCCATATTTCTTATGCAACGGAGCCAATGCCATTACCATTTGAATAGTTGAGCAATTCGGATTTGCAATAATCTTGTCAATGGGGCTTAATTCTGCAGCATTGATTTCAGGCACAATTAATTTATGTGAGGGACTCATCCGCCAGGCTGATGAATTATCGATAACAGTGCATCCAACTTCTTCAAATCTAGGTGCCCATTCGAGTGAAGTGCCTCCACCAGCTGAAAATAAGGCAATTTCTGGTTTGAGTTCAATCGCGTCTGACATAGAAACAACCTCAAAAGATCGATCTTTAAAGGTGATTTTTTGACCAAGAGAGCGGCTGCTGGCAACAGGTATGAGTTCAGAAATAGGGAAATCCCTTTCTTCTAAGACCTTAAGCATAACCCTTCCTACCATTCCGGTTGCTCCGACTACTGCGACTTTCATTCAATTTCGATTTAAAGATTTACAAAATATTCTGCGTATTAACGCAGTTCAAAATTAGTATATTTACCTCTTACGGCCATTGAAGGTTTCGCCTTATTCATGAAAAGAACACTGTCAATTATTCTCCTTTTTATAAGTGGATATTGTCTTGCCCAAATTGAAGATGATTTCTCAGATGGTGATTTTACCGAAAATCCAAGTTGGAGCGGAGATGAAATAAACTTTGAAGTGGATGGTAATTTTGAATTGCACTTGAATGCGCCAGCACAAGCTGATCAATCTTTTTTAAGTACTTCTAGCGAAGCGATCAACAATGCCTCATGGGAGTTTATTGTTCGCATGGATTTTAATCCTTCTGGTTCAAATTATTGCGATGTGTATCTGGTAAGTGACAATTCGAATTTATTTGAGGATCTTAATGGATATTTTGTCAGAATTGGAGGTACAGAAGACGAAATCTCATTGTATCGGCAAGATGAAAATGACATGACCGAGATAATAGATGGAGTAGATGATCTTCTCGATACACCTTCGGTGAATGTGCGCGTTCGAGCAGAACGAGATGATGAAGGTAACTGGAACTTGTTTGCTGATCCTTTAGGGAATTTTGATTTTGCCCTTCAGGGAAGTATTCAGGATGAAGCGCATTTAATGTGTGTCGCTTTTGGTATGGCGTGTACTTATACTTCAACTAGATCCGATAAATTTTATTTCGATGAATTTGTAGTTGTTGGAAGCCCTTTTATTGATTCGATTCCACCTGAGTTAAATACTATTTCAGTGATTAACAATCAATTATTGAGACTAGAATTCAACGAAGCCATAGAGAATAGCACAGCAGCAAATACGAATAATTATAGTGTAAATGATGGCATAGGGAGTCCTGATAACGTAAATCAGAGTTTTCCAGAAGTTATTGATTTGAGTTTTTCTTCCGCCTTCGTAAATGGTCAAACGTATATCATCAATATTTCCGGTCTGTCAGATCTTGCAGGAAATTTCATGCAAAGTACAAGCGAAGAATTCATGTTTTTTGTGCCGGGAATTCCAGACGAGGGTTCGGTGATATTCAATGAAATATTTGCAGATCCGACACCAAGTCAAGGCTTACCCGAAGTGGAGTTCATTGAGCTACATAATCGAAGTGAAGAAGTATTTGATCTTGAGGATTGGGTACTAGTGAACTCCAGCACTGAAAAATTGTTGCCGAGCTATATATTAACTCAGAATCAATACGTTCTGCTTTGTGATCAAGATCAAATAGACTTACTAAGTGGATTCGGCTCTGTAATTGGAATTCCCTCGTTCACTGCTTTGGCAAATACCGGGGACAGTTTAACTATCCGATCTTCAACAGGCCTTGTTTTAGATATCGTGGTCTATGAGGATTCATGGTATGAGAATTCTGAAGCGATTATGGGAGGTTTCTCACTTGAACGAGTTAACCCAAATAAAATGTGCTCAGGACAAGAGAACTGGAAAGTGAGTTCAAATTCATTAGGAGGTTCACCTGGCGAACAAAATTCTGTATTTGATGATACACCCGATTCCACGGCACCTTCTATAGCGTCCTATTTTTTTGAGAGTCCGCAATCCTTGGTTTTGGTATTCAATGAAGCGATGGACGTATTGTCTCTCGAATTTGGTTCCTATGAATTGAACAATGGAGTAGATGTACTTTCAAGCACCTTAGTTGGAAATTATGAGGACAGGATTCGTTTAGGGCTCTCAGAGGGTTTAGATCCATCAACAAACTATCTTTTGAATGTGGAAAATGTTTTTGATTGTGAAGGAAACGAATCAGAAGCAATCAATGTCGAAATTTTATTGGGTTTCGAACCATTTTTTGGGGATGTATTGATTACAGAGATTATGTCAGATCCCAGTCCCCCTGTGGGCTTGCCTGAAGCAGAATATATAGAATTATATAACGCTAGTGCACATCTTATTAATCTCGGTAATTGCCAAATTAATGATGCTGTTATCCCAACGGGGACTTTTATAGAACCAGGCGAATATTTAATTGTTGGGAGTGCACAAGAGCAATTGGCCTTTTTCGCCTTTGAAAATTTTGTAGGAGCTACACCCTGGTCTTCATCTTTCCTCAACAACTCTGGAGAAGTAGTGCAACTTTTAAATACAGAGGCTGAATTGATAAACGAAATTGCATATGACCTGATGACTCATGCTCCTAACAAACGCGAAGGAGGCTGGAGCCTTGAGATGATGAATTTAAATGAAGCGTGTCGTGGAATTTCCAATTGGTCTTCCTCAATTGATTTTCAAGGGGGGACTCCTGGAGAAATCAATTCGGTTTATACCGAGGAGGCTGACCTGCAAGGCCCAGAACTCTTGGATATTTTGGTCAATGATGATCAAAGTATAGTCCTTGTATTTGATGAATTTCTTGAGGCTGCCAATTCGGATCTTATCAGCATCTCAATTGATAACGGACTCAATGGAATTTTACCTCAAATTCTAGATAGCGACCTTAAGCGATTGCAGATTTCATTGGCTCCATCTATACAAGAAGGAATTATATATAATTTGAGTATTGAAGGGCTTAGCGATTGTTTGGGTAATATTATTTCTGACCAAAATACAGGTCGCTTTGCCCTGCCACAAGAAGCAGATCCCGGGGATGTTATAATCAACGAAGTTTTGTTTAACCCACCAGAAGGAGGTACAGATTTCGTTGAAATTTACAACCGGACAGACAAGGTATTGAGTCTAAAAGACTGGCGAATTGCCAATATGGACAATGGAATTCCAGGAGATTTAAATTTGATTTCAGGAGAGGGTAAGCTCTTGTTTCCAAGAACATATGTATTGCTATCTGAGGATTCGCAAGCCGTTAAAAACACATATCCAAATGGCAACAGAGATGTGTTCCTCTCTTTGGATAATTTTCCAACTTACAGCAATGATGAAGGAACGGTCATTCTTATGATGCCTGACGCGCAAGTTTCTGATGAGTTCTCCTATCAGGAAGATTATCATTTCAATTTGTTGGATGAGGTAAAGGGCGTTTCTTTGGAACGGATTGATTTTGAGCGCGTGACAAATGATCCAAGTAATTGGCATTCTGCATCTACTATTTCTGGAAATGCAACTCCAGGTCTGCCAAACTCTCAATTTTTTCAAGGAAGTATTCCCGAAAGCTCAGTCGCTTTAGAGCCTGAATTATTTAGTCCTGACAATGATGGATTTGATGATTTTTTAAATATCAATTACGTTTTTGATGAGTCGGGGTACTTAGGTTCCATTAACATATACGACAGTCGAGGCGTTCCTGTGAAATCACTTTTGAGAAATGAAATTATGGCGACTTCGGGAACGGTGAAGTGGGATGGAACGACTGATGAGAATACGAAGGCTCGATTAGGTGTTTATGTCATATTTATTGAAATTTTTGATTTAGAAGGAAGCCTAAGCGTATTTAAAAAGACATGCGTTGTAGGTACTAGATTTTAAACTCTTTTATGCCTATCTTTGTTAGGTTATCAAAGCAATCATTTGAGAACAGAAAGAGACGACAAAGTCATTCGAATTCGACCGACTATTACTTGTGAAAAAGCCCTTTCAGAAGAAGAGAATTTTCAGAACACGACCATTCGTCCTATACTCAAATTACAAAACGCGATTTTATTGGCCCAGTTCCATTCCTACCTCGAGAAATTTAAGCCCGTTTTCAATGCCTATAATCAAAAAGCACAAATGGATTATATCGAAGAAGTGATGAAAAAGGATCCGCGTATTAAGAATTCTTTGATTGCTTCAGTGGTCTCTTTGTTCACCATTGATGAATACGAGTATTATCGCAAGAACAAGAATGCGCTGAATAAAAGAATGGTTCAAATGATCATCAGGAGATTAGAAGGTCAGCTTGAAAGTCTACTATAAAAAAAGCCCCTCGAAATTCTTCGAGAGGCCTCTTACATTTTAGAATGAATACAGACTTAACTTTCTTTTCTGCCAAGCATTAGAAATTCTTGAAGCATTATTTCGGTTATGTATCTCTTACTCCCCTTTTCGTCCTCCCAAGAACGGCTCGTTAGTTTTCCAGAAATAGCGACTTCTTGTCCTTTGCGCAGGAATTTTTCTATCGTCTCCGCATTCTTTCCCCAAGCCACAACTTTGTGCCATTGCGTTTCTTCTACTTTATCACCTGCCTTGTCGTAATAAACCGAATTAGTTGCTAAATTCAAATTGGCCTTTTTCTTTCCGCCATCAAAGTTTACTACTTCAGGGTCTTGTCCAAGTCTTCCGATCAACTGTACCTTGTTTCTCATGTTGCTCATAATGCTAAATTTTAATTGTTTAATTTTTATTTACTTTTTTGGCTTTCTCTTTTCTCGGAATTCAAAACCGAGCTATGTTTCGATTGCCGATGCAAATGAAAGACCTTATGAAATTTATAGTCGTACGATAAGCGTTTAACATACATTTGTAGTCGCTTACAAACGTTTAACTCGCATTATACCCCTTTATAATAAGCCTTTTATGATATTACCTTTATTTAGGGGCATTGGCCAATTTCTTTGTAAATGATCAATTCATGTTTTGATTTTGAACCAATTGTTATCTTGTCTCGATGAAACCTCATGCACTTTTTTTCGCTATCATCTTCTCACTTTTTCAAACGGCTACAGCGCAGGATCAAGCTTCAATCGATTCGCTTTATTCTATTATTCCCCAAGAGAGGGATACCAATAGATTAGAGGTATTGGTTTCGCTATTTATAGAGTACATGTATTATGATGTTCAAAAATCAAGAGAATTAATCAATGAGTATGCAGGGATAGCAGAGGAATTAGGAGAAACTAAATACATCGCAACCGGCAAAAATTTATCTGGTATCCTACATAATATGACTTCGCACTTTGAGGAGTCTCTTGTTGATCTTGAAATAGCTTTGGACTTATATGAGCAAATAGACGACAAGAGGATGATGAGTCTGGTGCTGAATAATATGGCGAATTCTTATCGCGATTTAGGTAAGCTCACGGAATCTTTAGAGTGCCATTTGAAATCTCTAGAGCTAAAAAAGGAGATGGAACTCCCTGCCGAGACGATTGCGCCTAGCTATTGGAATATTGGGAATACCCTGGGTGATATTGAAAATTATGAAGAGTCCAACAAGTACTACGATAAAGCTTTAGAGATCTATGAGGATTTGAATTATGTTGATGATATCATGGAGCTCAAGTATATGAAGGTCATGAACATGGAGCATATTGACTCTACTTTGAATTTGGTACCTCAAGTCGAAGAATATATTGAACATTGTAGAAACAAGAACTACAGTAATTCCTTGGCAGGCGCTTTGGATCATTTAGGAAATATTCACAGGCGTAAAGGAAATTACATTCAGTCGGAAAGCAATTATCTAGAGGCATTGAAACTAGCGGAGCAAAATGGGGAAGAGAGTTTGCCTGGACTCGTCAAAAGGCATTTGGTCAGTTTATATCTAAAGCAAAATTTATATCAGAAAGCCCTTCCATATGCAGAAGCATCATTAGTGAGTTCTGAAGAGTTCAGTACCAAGAAAAAACAGATACATGATTATAAAGTCTTAGCTGATATTTACGAAGGCCTGAATGACTATCAAGCTGCCTTGAGCAACTATAAAAATTATCACCTTTTGAATAGTGATGTTCTTTCACAAGAAAACATCAACTATATCAACGAATTGGAAATTGGATTTGAGGCAAAAGAAAAAGAAGCAGAAATCGCTTTATTGACCAAGGAAAAGGAAATAGATGAAGCTGAAAAAAGAAGTCTCTGGACGGGATTAGTTTTATTAATCGCTTTGGTATTTGCTTTGGTAATCGCGATCAGACAGCGTTCTAAAGCTGCGCAAATACGGCAAGAGAAAGTCAGGAGCGATCTTAATTTTAAGAAAAAGGAACTATTGGCATATACAACGCAATTGGCACATAAAAACGAAGTCTTGGAAAAATTGAAAACGGATTTAGTCGACTTAAAGCCCAATGAAGAAAACCCGAATGAAATGAATTCAATTATTCGCTCGATCGACTTCAATCTCAAAGATGATGCAAACTGGGATGCCTTTAAACAACGTTTTGAAAATGTTCACGAAGGCTTTACGCAGCGACTATTGACTGAACACCCTGAACTTAGCTCAGGTGATTTGCGTCTAATTGCACTCCTAAAAATGCAATTAAATTCAAAAGAAATTGCCAATCTTCTGAATATCTCACAAGAGGGAATAAAAAAGGCGCGATATAGATTGCGAAAGAAAATGAACTTGGAGAGCGGTGATTCATTGGAAAATAGAATCTTAACCTTTTAGACGATTTATGCAATTTAGATGTCAGCTCAAATAGTCCAATTGAAGGAACCAATTCCTTGAACGAATTAATAATTGAATCTAGGAATTGTCTCAATGTATTTTTTGCGATTTGCTTCAGCTGGGAAGGCGAAATTGTCATTGTGCATATTCATTGTATGGAAACCTGTCGAGTTAAATACAAAAGGCAGTAAAATTGCTTTATGATTGTTCGCTTACTTCTTTTCCTTTTTTTGAATTTTGGGGCTTTGGCTATGGGGTCATTTTTTACAAGACCCGGAGTAGCTTCAGAGTGGTATGTCCAACTAGATAAAGCTCCTTGGACTCCACCTGGATGGATTTTTGGTGCCGCATGGACGATCATCATGATTTCATTCTCATTCTATATGGCTTTGGCATATGAAAAAGTCAAGAATCGAAAGTTGCTTCTGAGCCTTTTTGCATTTCAATTCGTTCTAAATATTCTTTGGAATCCGGTCTTTTTTTATTTTCAACGAACGGCCCTTGCCCTTATTTTGATTGTATCGCTTTGGGTAATCGTTCAGCAATTAATGTTTAGATTTCAGCGAGTAGTTGAGAAGTGGAAATGGCTTGTATTGCCTTATTATATATGGCTTTTAATCGCTATTTCTCTGAATACATACATTGTTTTTCAAAATTGAAATTGTACTTTTATTCTTCAAATAATTAAATTCTATTCAACATGAAATTCGAAATTTATCAAAGCGAAAAAAGCAAGGAGTATTACTTCAGATTAAAGGCGGGTAACGGAGAAAAGGTGTTGGCGAGTGAAGGTTATTCACAAAAAGCCGGGGCACAAAATGGAGTGCAATCCGTAATGAAAAATTGTTCTGATAGCAATTGCTACGAAATGAAACAAGCGTCAAACGGAAAGGATTATTTCAATCTGAAATCAACTAACGGACAAGTTATCGGAACTAGTCAAATGTATGCCTCTTCCGATGGATGCAAAAATGGGATGGACGTAGTAAAGAAGGCAGGAGCTGCAGAAATTGTAGATCTTACAGTATAAATTTATCCTTTTGGAACGAGCTCTCGCAAAGAATTAGTTGCGAGGGCTTTTTTTATACCCAGACGTGTTAGCATAATTCAAAACTCCTTGAACAAAATTAAGGTTCCATTGTAATTTTGATATATGAAATTATACCACGCTATACTGTTAATGTTGATCTTCTTCCTGGCTTCTTGTTCTGCACCGGAAGAACCAGAGTTTCAATACATGAAGAATTTTTCGGCAAAAATTATATCCTTAGACAATGTCCAGGTATCGGGTATTTCTGTCTATCAAAACCCGAATCCAGTTGGTGGCAACCTAGTTAAGATGAATATGGAAGTTTGGGTGGATGAAGTTTCTGTTGGAAAGTTGGAGAAGCCCTTGAGCGTTGCCGTTCCGGCCAATGGAGAGTTTGAATTGCCATTCGAAGTTCAATTTAATCCTCAAAAGGTTTTCAAAGATCAAGGCCTGCTTGGAGGACTTTTAGGTGTTTTGTCTAATAAGAAACTCAATGTGAAATATAAGGGAACAGTGACCATGGAGGTCATGAAAGTCAATTTCGATATTCCTGTAGACTTTACAGAGGAGATTACTTTGGGGAAAGGATAGAATAAATAAGAATAGGAGTTCATTACACCGTTACAATAGATTCTCAATTATTTCTTCAAGTACTTAAATTAGAGCATGAAAAAAATGATTCCTCTCCTTATTTTATTTGTTATCGGTGCTTACTTATTTTACAAATTTGGTCCTAAACCGGGG
The DNA here is from genome assembly GCA_039028335.1 of Bacteroidota bacterium. Taxonomy (GTDB): domain Bacteria; phylum Bacteroidota; class Bacteroidia; order Flavobacteriales_D; family JABDKJ01; genus JABDKJ01. The sequence continues at coordinate 44,014 of JBCCIF010000003.1, read as the reverse complement.
ATCAAGGAAAATGCTCAGGCTCCAGCTATTCAATCGAAGTTAATCGATGGTAGTGCATTTCAATTAGACGACCTCAACGGCAATTACGTGATTCTTGATTTCTGGGCTTCATGGTGCGGACCATGCCATAGAGAAGCAGGAGATGTCCTGGCCTTATACAATAAATATGAGGGGAAAACCTTTAAAGATGGTAATGGCTTTGAATTGTTGAGTGTTGCTTTGGAAAGAAATGATCGGAATTGGAAGGCAGTAGCCGAAAAATTGGGCTTCAATTGGAAATACCAGATTGTTGATATTTCCAGAATTGTTGCTACGTCTGACATTGCTTCTCCTTACGGAGTGAATGAAATTCCCGCCAAATTTTTAATAGGTCCAAGTGGAGAATTTCTTTTGGTCAAAGCGAGCCTGCAAGAAATTGATGCATATTTGTCAGAACTCGAATGAAAAAAATTAGTAGTCTTTTCACCTTAATGCTGTGCTTGAGTGTTTTCGGGCAAGATTCATATTTAGGACTCTATTCTGGTTTATCTAATACTGGAATAAGCGGTCAAAATTATGTTCCCAATGCCAAGAGAGGTATTTACTACACGGGAGGCTTTAATTATAGTCTGGTTTGGAAATCGGGTTTTTTCTTTGGGTTTGATGTGCTCTATGAGCAAAAGGGCTTTAGTACAGACGAAAATCAAATCGTAAATGGAGAATTATTCGAAGATGGTCTTCGTTGGAATTTTGATCATTTCGGAGCTGCTGTTAAGCTGGGATATGTGTATGAAATTCAAAGAGGACATCGAATTTTTACCAATGCTCTCTTTCAGTATAATTCGCTCCTAACATCCAATGTTGAGGTTATGAAAGTGAACAATGCAGGCACGCTAACGAATACGGCAATTGCCAACATACCTAATACTCGCCCTGAGGATTATTTAGCAGGCATCGGATTGGGTTATTCAACAAGCTTAGCTGATAGATTAGCAGGGTCCATTGAGTTAAGATATACTGGAAGTATTCAAAATCACCATGTCGCCACTTTGCCGCAAAGGCAAGGGTTTCATACGGCATATCAATTATTGGTGGGAATAAAGTTCCCTTTAGAAGCAAAGAATCTCTGTGATACTTGTCCTTGAATAAGTTAGATTAACTCAGTAACAAATTCTCTTTCTAATTCGTCATAAATGAAATTTGAATAGTGAAGATATCCTTTAGCTGCGTCATAATTCTGTGTGTGCTTTCTCTGAATGCTCAAATTGAAATTAGTGGTATTGTCAGAGACAGTTTGACCAATGAGATTTTACCCTTTGCCAGCATTTCTTTGACGGAAAGCTATGCGGGAACTACGACAAATGAATTTGGTCAATTCAAAGTACTAGTTCCCAATGAATCAATCGAAGACAGCTTGAACTTCAGCTTTATGGGTTATAAGAGCTTAAAGATTGCGCTAAGAGATTGCCCGACCTATATAGAAATCGCTCTACCTCCATTTGCCTATCAGATACAGGAGGTGGTTATCAGTCCAAAGCCGCCTGAATTTTATATCAAGCAATTTCAGATATACAGAGATTCCAATTATGTCAATATTCCTTTCGGTACAACGGCTTTTTATCGAGAGCAAATAACAGAGAACGGAGCGCATGTCATGCACAGCGAAGCCATTTTCAAATCATTCTATCCAGACTATAGAGGTGACAAGAAGAATCAACATCAGGTAATGTTGTATCGTGAGAGGGATGATATTCAAGAAATTGAATTCATGAAGGAAAGGAGGGAAAAGTACGAGCGAAAAGAAATTAAACGCGCAAAAAAAGAAGGAAGGGAAATTTCCGAAGAAGAGGTTGAGATTTTGCAATCACTTAATGGCCCAGAGAATATTCTGGATTTGGACTTCATAAAGCGCCCACATCTGTTCTTAGATAGCGCACATTTTAAAAAGTACAATTACGAATTGGAGCAAAGGACTTTTTTCGATGGCCATGAAATTATCGTCATCTCTTTTGAAGCAAGACGAAATTTGGAGAATATGCGATCCAAAGGGAAAATATATATCGATGCCGAGAATTATGCCATTGCTTCTTTGGAGTACTACGGACATTTTATCATCCCTGCTTATCTTAAGCCAATTTTGTTTGCATTTGGTTTAGGAATAGATAAACCACGTTATGACGTCCGTCTCAATTATCGCGAAATTGGGAATCAATGGTATCCGGATCAGCTTTACATGAATGTAAATCTAAACATGACCCATAAACGTCTATGGAAGAAGAATACCAAGTCAAATTTTGAGATGGAGGGCTTTTTTGGAGTAAATCAATTAAAAATTCATGAACTAAGTCCTATTCCGAAATTAAAGCGCTTTGATGAAGAGAAAGAAATGAAAGATCAGATTTTTCCTGAAGCCGGAATATCTTGGGAAGGCGTAAATGTGGTTACAAGGAGAAAATAATGCATTATTTTCAATTCAATGTAACTATCAGTTAACCAGGCATATAAGATTAGTTCATCCTTTTATTTTGCATTTCTTTTCCTGGTCGGTGCAACCTTTTTAAAAATGCTTGTCTTTTGATTAGAAATCAGAAAATTCAAAGACATGAAACACATTAAACTTGTTGCACTTTTAGCTTTAATTATAGGAACCAGTTCATGTGAACGCGCATTGTGGGACAGTGGAGACTTAATCGTAGAGGACAGAAGTTTAGCCGAATTTTATACGGGTCTGGATGTAGACGGGAATATAGACGTAATCATCACTTCTAATGACAGCTATGATGTTCGCGTAGAGACTGGAAGCAGAAAAATAAAACATATAGTTACCGAAGTAATCGATGAGGTATTATACGTTTACGAAGAAAGAAACAATGTTGCTGACGATAAACAGACTAAGGTATTTATTGACCAGGAATTTTTGGATAAAATTAATCTAGACGGTTCGGGTGATATAAGTGCGCAAGCCTTGGAGTCAGCTGATATGGATATCAATGTAAGAGGTTCAGGGGATATTGATTTGCGCTTTCTCGAAGTAAATTCAGTTGATGCATCAATCAGGGGATCAGGAGATATAGTTCTTTCAGGTGAAGGAGAATCAGTCAACTTTGATATTGACGGAAGCGGTGATATAGATGCACTTGACCTTCCAGTGGAATTTGCCAGTGTTCTCATTGATGGCAGCGGAGATGTGTCTGTAAATGTATCCAACGAATTGAATGTTGTAATTAATGGCAGTGGAGATGTAAATTATTTAGGAAGCCCTATTGTAAGCACAGAAATTAACGGCAGTGGCGATGTTGGGCCACTTTAATAGAATGAATTTAAATTAAGAAATCATGAGAAGAATGATCACAATGGCGATTGCAATAATGATAGGTTCATTATTATTCGCACAGGAGAACCAAAACAATGAGCAGCAAACTTTATTTGGAAATAAGCGAGGATTTGGTGGATTTATTGGACTGAATTCTCAGGCCGCTCAGATTAATGGTCAAGAGGCTTACTTAACCGGTGCGGAACTGAATATGGTGCTTGGACATTCCCTAAACATTGGAGTCAAAGGTATGGGCCTTGTGAGCGATATCGAAAGCAATACATTTAATGATGATGGAGATGCTTATAAACTCCAAATGGGATATGGCGGAGTCAATATTGAACCCGTAATAGCATCTAAATCCGTTTTGCATGTGACTACTCCATTATTTTTGGGGATTGGCGGAATAGCGGAAACCTATGATCCACTTTGGGAAGGGGATATCATTAATGGCGTTGAAACGGCTTTTGATCAGAAGCCTCATAGAACCGATATGTTTCTTATGGCAGAGCCTGGAGTAAATCTAGAACTGAATGTTTTCAAGTTCATGAGATTGACGGGAGGAGTGAGTTATAAGTTTGTAACTGATACCCAAATACCGGGCATAGAAACGAGCGATATTGAAGGATTATCAGCCAATTTATCCTTACGTTTAGGTTGGTTTTAATCCTATTGACCCAACAATTTGAACCAACACCTGAATATACACCAAGAACTAATTGAACAATGCAAGAGAGGGGAGAGAAGGGCTCAAGCCGAAATCTTCAGGCTCTACTCTCAAGCAATGTTTAATGTTTCCTTGAGGATCTTGAATAGAAGAGATGAAGCGGAAGATGTTCTACAGGAAAGTTTTGTTAAGATGTTTCAAAACTTAGATAAGTATCAGGGAAAATCAAGTTTTGGTGCTTGGTTCAAGAGAATAGTAGTTAATCATTCAATCAATCAGTTGAAGAAAAGAAGATTGAAATACGTTGAGATGCAAGAGGAGCAGATAGGATTATTTGAAGAAGTTGAGGAGATTAAGGAGTATCCCGTAACGGTAGAGCAGGTGAAACAGGCACTAAAATCCTTGCCAGACGGATTTAGGGTCGTATTTACCCTCTACATGTTTGAAGACTATTCGCATAAAGAAATAGCAAATGAGCTAGGGATTTCTGTTTCGACTTCGAAATCTCAACTCAATAGAGCTAAAAATAAGATTAGGAATTTTTTAATGGAGCATTCAAATGAAAGAAGACAAGCTTAAAAATTTCATAGATAGCAACAAAGAGGAATTTGATGTAGAATTTCCATCTGAAAATTTATGGAATAAGATAGAATCGGACTTGGATCAAAAGGAAGTAAAGGTGTTTTCCATTCGTCCCTATTTGCCCTATGCAGCGGCAGGAATTATGATCTTTTTGAGTGTCTTTTTCTTTTTGAATAAAGACAACAAAAATTTAGCAGAAGACCCTGTCCAAAGTGCACAGGATAATTTGGTTGAGGATTTTGGCGAAGTTGAAAATTACTATTCAATGCAGGTCAATGACAAGCTAAGAAACCTGAATGAGTATGATGTCGATCCAGAATTATTAGAGGAAATAAATGATTTGAAAAGTGAATTTGAAGAGTTGAAAGTAGAGATGGGCTACGGAGCTGATCCAGGTATAGTGCTTGAAGCAATGGTAGAAAACTACAGACTTCGCCTTGAAATTTTGGAATCCCTTTTACATGCCTTTGAAGAATCAAAACAAGAAGACAATGAAATTATTGAACAATAAGATGAAAGTGCTGAAAATAGTGTGCCTGAGTATATTAGTCTGTATTTCTGGGGACCTAATAGGTTCAGAAATGAGCGAAAAATCAAAAACCATTCAAAGGTCCTTTCCCCTGAATACTGAATCCTATGCAGAGATAGCTAATAAGTATGGGGACATTATTATCGAGCATTGGGCCAAAGATTCAATTGCCTTTGAGATCGAAATCATTGCGCGATCAGAAAAGCAATGGAATCTCGAAGAGATGCTGGAAAAGATTGATGTTGACTTTACCAGTTCAGCTTCTTTTGTATTGGCTGAAACCAACTGGTCGGATAATGTCAGCTTTTTTACTAAAAAAGGGTACGACATTAAACAAGGACTAGGTTCAGAAGATAAAATAGAAGTAAATTATACTATTCGACTTCCAAAATGGTTGCCACTCGAAATAAGTAATCGATTTGGGAATGTTTTCATTGGAAAACATGAGGGTGAACTTGAGGTATTTGTTTCTTACGGAGATTTTCGAGCAAGAGAAATTAAAAAAGGAAAGAAAATTGAAGTGAAATATGGAAAGCTTAAGGTCAAATCAATCACTTATGCTAACCTTATTTTAGGCGGAGCAAAATCTGCAGATATTGATGAAGCTGAAGAATTGATTATAGAGTCTAGCTCTAGTGAAATAGAAATCGCTGAAGTTAAAAATCTAAATATCCGCTCAAAACACGATGAGATTTATATTGAAGAGATTGACGAATTACAAGGTAGCTTCGTTCTGAGTGATACCAAGATTCAAGTCCTAAAAAACAATATGAGTACCAACTTAAAGATGGGTTCAGTTAGGATAATTGAAACTGATGCAATGGCTGAAAAAGTTATTGTTGAAGGAAATAAAGCAGATATTTTCATTGGTATACCAGAGTATTTTGACGGAATATTGGATCTGGATTTAACCAATGATCCAGATAGCTATGAATATCCTCAGCTTGATATTATTAGCAAAGGAGTAGGAGAAGATAAGAGATGGCGTATCAAAGGAAAACTAGGTAATGGTCAAGGGCCTTTGGTGCAGGTTGTCAATACCCAAGGATATGTTCAAATCGGGAATTGAATATTGGCAACATCCCATATTTATTATCGGCTTTAGTATCCTTTTTCATTTCCAAGTTTTAGGATCAGATAATAGCGACTCAACACGGCTATTTTTTTCGTATATACTCGATGAAGAGATGTACTATGAAACGAGAATCTTCAGAGAAAAAGAAGATGACACAATCGTGAATTTGATTGTCCTTCTTGATGGAGATGAATACATGGGAATAGCTTCGGATTTTATCGATCTCTATAATTTTGATCAGCGATTTGATAATACATGCATTTTAGCACTGCATAGCACAACTCAAAGCAGATTTTCTCATTATACACCTAGTCAACAAGATTGGACCAATAATGATGACAAGGAACAAATCGCATTGTACTCCACTACCGGCAGATTCCCATTATTCTCGGAATTTTTAAGCAAAGAGATCATTCCTTTTTTAGAAGAGCGATTTAATATTCATTTCCGCAATAAAAGCATCTTTGGTCATTCTATGGGAGGTCTTTGTGTACTTTCTTTTCTTGTCTATTCTCCTGAACTTTTTGACAACTATATTTCCATTAGTCCCAGCGTAGTTTGGGATGATTATGTTCTCTTAAGAGAAATGGAAACATTGGCCAGCAACAAACAACACATTTACAATTTTAAATCTTTTCATCTGGGAATAGCTGAAAAGGACATTGCTCATTATATCAGTGATGTAAAATATGTCAAAAAATTCATTGAAAAGGACAAATCTTCTGGTGCTGATTTTAACTACTTTAAGCTGAAAGACGAGACGCATATGACATCTGGAGTCCAAGGGCTTATACGCTATTTAAATATGAAGGTAAGTGCTCACTAACCCTCTAATATATTTCGTGCATATATATAGTAATCCCGGTTAATTTTAATTTCTCCCTCAGCGCCATTCAGGTCATCAATTGTCCAAAAATTCTTCGGTTGTATAGTCATATTCTCATTACCCACTTGAATTTCTATGGGAATAGAAAATCTCCTTACCGTATTCATCCATCGGCTATGAATTTTCCCATTCTGTACGAAATACTCAAGAACAGGTATGTCATTGGTTCGTAAATACTGATCAAAAAATTTGTTGAGCTTAAGATTGAATTCATTCGCCATGAACTGCTCAATTTCAGAACTACTCACGGTTTGATGACGATAGATTTCGTTCATTTTTCTTAAGGTCTGTCGCCAAAGATCATCATCTCCAACAATTTGTCTCAAGGTATGAAGGAGGTTACTTCCCTTGTAATACATGTCCCCCGAGCCTTCTGAATTTACATCGTAATCGCCAATAATCGGTCGATCGTTATTGATGCTTCTCCGTGTTCCGACAACATAATCAGCACCTGCTTCTTTGCCATAGTGATATTCAACAAACAAAGATTCCGAATATGCGGTAAACCCTTCATGAATCCACATGTCAGCTATGTCTTTATAAGTAATGTTATTTGCAAACCATTCATGACCTGCTTCATGTATGATAATAAAATCAAACTTAAGTCCCCAACCCGAGCCGCTTAAATCGCGACCTAAATATCCATTCTGATATCCATTGCCATAAGTAACTGAACTTTGATGCTCCATGCCCAAATAAGGAGCTTCCACAAGCTTGAAGCTGTCATCGTAGAAGGGATACGGGCCAAACCAATGTTCGAAAGCTTCCATCATTTGAGGTACCTGTTTGAATTGCTCTTTAGATGCATTTAGATTGTCTCTCAAAACATAGTAGTCCAAATCCAATTCACCTGCTTCTCCATTATACTTCTCATTCCAATTGACATAGTCACCAATGTTGATATTCACTCCATAATTATTGATAGGATTGTTTACGAACCAATGATATGTGCTTGTTCCATCCTTCAATTTTTCTGTAGTCCTTAATCGCCCATTAGAAACGTTTATATAAGGATCGGGCACATTAATACTTATTAGCATGCTATCAACCTCATCGTACATATGATCTTTGCATGGCCACCAAACACTGGCTCCCAGTCCTTGGCAGGAAGTTGCAACAAATGCTTTTCCATTGTTATCCTTGGTCCATGAAACACCCCCATCCCATGGTGCCCGAATTGCCTTTCTAGGTATGCCCGAATAGTGAACCCGCAAGCTCTTTAAATCGTTCAAAGCATGATCTTCTTTCAATAGAATAAAATGTGCATTGCCCTCTTTTTCAAGAGTCAATTTCTTTCCATTTTGAATGACTTTGTCGATCACTAAGGGTTCTTGCAAGTCTATTTGAAGCCTGTCTTGCTTCGACATTACCCTATAGTGCACATCAACAAAACCTTTGAATTCTCGGCTCTCGAGGTCAACAGCAATATTGAGGTGGTAATAGGTCAAGTCCCACCAAATTCTTTCTGGTGTGATGCTCCCTCTCAAGGTGTCTTGTCGATCGAATTTTGCTTTCCTCCCATCAAGAACTTGACTGCAAATGCCTGTTGTTAACAATGTGATTAGAAGTGCCAACGAATATTTCATACCATGAATAAACACAATCTTTGCTGCTTTCTCTTAGAATAGACTCTTTAAGCTAGTAGATCGTGCTAAAAATACTGTAACCGTGAATTTTTATTCGCTCCATTTTTTTACTCACTTTCACATCGAATTTTTGAAATAAATCGCCCGATTGAAAATAGATTTCACAGGAATAAATTCCCCTTGGTATGTTGAGAACCTCAATGGCAGATTTTCTGCCGACTTTTACTTCTTTAGAAAATTCATCATTTGTCAGAATTAGTCTCAAATGCGAAGCCTTGCGGTTGATTATTTTGAGTTTTCCTTTTCCTTTTGCGGGACTGTTGATTTTCGAAGAATGAATTGATGCTTTCTCATTGTTGAGGCTTTTGTAATTCTTAGCTTGCCAAGGGAGCAGTGCGTTTTTCATAGCGATCTGAAAAGCAGACTCGGTTTCAATAACTTTTATCCATAGCTTCACTTTGTTCTTGTGCACTGCATAATTGCCGATCACGATGGCCTCTACCCCAGTGAAAGAGCCAATTTTCTTGGCAGTTTGAGGGGCCATCAATCCGCTTTGCTGCAATTTAAGTTCGTTCGTCAAAGCTTCTATATGTTGTCGATCATAAATTTTGAGTGAATGTGTTGCATTCGTAAAATGCACCGAAAAATCTTCGGTCAATGGTTTAGAGACATGTTCTTGGCTGTCATTAATAGACTGAAAATTTAATATGGCGACCTTTTCAAAACCTCGCTTTTCGACCAAAAGGGCAATTTCTTGTGCAATTTCTTGAAGAGACCTTTCATATTTTTCAGCATGAATGGAAGAAGAAAGCATCATTAGAACAAATAGGTAAAAATATTTCATGGCTAAACTTTAGAATGCTAATTCAAATAGTGTGCCATGGCCATTCTAAAAGCTTGGTTAAGAAAAGGAAGATAAAGGCGATTTTATTTAATTCTCTTCGGAAGGAAATTTTCAGCAATCATACAACGTGCACTGCCACCTCCTAGTTCTTCGATAAGGTATAGCGGGCTGTGAACAATCGAGGCTTTTGATTCAATCTTGAAGATTTGATCCGCCTTAAGGGATTTGTAGGCCTGGCTAGACATTACAATTAGATCTTTACCTGACTTCGATTTGAGTTGCTGCATGTTGCCTGCAAACGCATTGATTTGAGCTTCGCTCAATTCAATAATCGATTTACCACTTTGAATTAAACTTCCTTTTAAACTTTCTCTTTCATATAGGTCATCAATACATTCTAAACAGATCATTGCCAATTCATTTCCAATTGACATCATTACATTCGTGTGGTAAATCGGAAGTCGCTTACTAGCGACCGTTTGCAGGGCGGTAAATAGAACGGGACGAAAGCCCAATTTTTGGCATACCATTTCTACAATTTCTCTATGTGTTCGTTCCGAAAGTGCAGCGTAGGCAATTTTATTTTTACGGTCCAAGACTAAACTTCCTGTTCCCTCCATATATTTCTCATCTTCTTCACTACTCGAGAAATCAATAAATTCTGAAATTTCAAATCCCTCTTTTTTCAGCGAGTCGAAAATGTCCATACGCCTTTCTTTTCTCCGATTCTCAGCAAACATAGGATAAAGCGCCACAGTTCCATTAGCATGAAAACTCATCCAATTATTAGGGAACAAAGCATCTGGTGTACTTGGAGACTCCGAGTCTTGGAATACGTTTACTTCAACTCCTGCTTGTCGCAGTTGTAGGACGAAAGCATCAAATTCTTCTAGAGCTTTAAGAACGATTTCAGAGGAATTAAGGCTGCTCGTATTGCTTTGATAATAGTTGTTGAAAGCAGTTTGTTCATTCATGCGAAATCCCGCTGGCCGAATCATCACAATACGTGATGTGCATTGCTCAGGCATGAAGTTCATCTAACGAACGGCTAAGTTTTTCTATGATTTCCATGCTGTTCTCCGCCATGGCATTGCCTTTGTTGTCCAGGCAGGGATTGATTTCTGTAATTTCAAAACAACATAATTTCGGATGCTTAATAAGTTGCAAAAGTAATTTTTCGCTTTCCTGTCGCGTAAATCCTCCAGGAACAGGCGTGCCGGTGCCGTACGAAACGGCATTGCAATCCATAGAATCAACATCGAATGAAATATAAAGTAAATCAATGTCTTGCAAGTAGTCGAAAATGTCTTGGCATGTTTTTTCAAACCCCTGAATCCTTGATTCCGTCACAGAAATATTTTTAATGGATGAGTTTTTAATGAAATCATCTTCTTCTATCTCCGTATCTCGTAACCCGATGAATACCAAATGCTCTTTTTGAATACCAGGAGCAGTTCCGATGAGTCTGTTCCATTGTTCTTTTTCAGCGTCAGAGATTTTATTCTTAGCATTTTCCTCTTCTTGCAAACCAAGTGCGATTGCCAGAGGCATTCCATGAATATTTCCTGATGGGCTCGTAAAGGGCGTATGTAAATCTGCATGAGCATCAACCCAAATTGCGCCTAATTTTTTATCCGGAAATGCCGATTTAATCCCCTTTATCGTTCCAGCGGCATTCGAATGATCTCCCGATATAATAAATGGAAATTTCTTTTCTTGAATGGTCTTTGAGATGAGCTCAGAAAGTTCCTTGTGAATCAATTGGATTCCATCAATATATTTTGAATTTAGGTAGGGACTGTCATCGATTAATCGATCTTTATAATTAGAAAGTGCATTTGTTTCATACCTCTTGAAAAAAGTGCTCCTTTTATTCAAAGCGGCAATTTGAAGAGCATCGAATCCCATACTAGAGCCTCGCGTTCCTGCGCCTAATTCATTAGGATTATTAATGAGTTGAATTTTCGACATGTTGAAATAATAGGCCTCAAATATATTTCAAACAGATGGAATTTCTATCTATCCATTTTTATTCTCCATTTCAAGGTCTCTTTGAGCATTGGAGATTAACGCATCAAATACATCTTCCCAAAGCCATTATTGAAGAACTGCTGAACATTGCTCTCCATTTTAGTAACATCCGAATCGTTCATTCGAGTAATAACACGATAGAGATAGACTCCATTGGCAAGCTGATCACCAAAATTGTCTGTTCCATCCCAATAGTAGTCGGTAATGTTTCGCCCAATACGCAAGTCTCCAAGGTCTTCCTTAAAAATCTCTTTAACTACTCTTCCACTTATTGTCATAATCTCAATTTTGAAATAATCAGGAATTTCACTTCCAGTCAAAGTAAAAACGAATTGTGTGCGTGTGCTAAAGGGATTAGGATAATTCATTACCTCAGAAATCATCGAAGCATTGATCACTTCAAAACTGATTTTATAGTTGATGTCTCCGCTTTCATTTCCTGATTTATCTGATGCGATGACAATAAGTGTGTAGTTGCCATCAGCCAATTCCTTAGGTTGAAAAAATATACTTGATTTATTAGCTGTAGAATTGGCCGGAACAAATTGCATTAGTTCTTCTCCTGTGCTATTTCTGAATCGAATAGGTATGGGTTCTGTGCTGCCTTCTGGACTAAGAAATACAGAAAAGAATGAAGTATCTGCTTCTTCATTCATCAAGAGAAATGGATTTTCATCGTCCAATGCTATATGAATTTCAGGTGATGGTGAGACTATTTCTCCATCGAGAATGTGCAGTCCGTCAAAAGTCACATCCAATAATGGGTTGGTTTTGTCCTCATCAACGTTGAATTGGATCTGAGCAATATTATTAAAGTGGTACTGTTCCAATTGATCAAATTCTCCAGTTGTCAGATCTCTCGGGTTGACTTCAATCCAAAAGGTATTCTGCCCGGGATAACCAAATGAATTGACGCTAATGGTATCTATCAAAATTTCACCTGCTAATAAAGGTGCTTGACGCGGATATTCAATTGGATGATTCGTTCCTGACTGATCTTGAATCCAATAATTTACGAGGAGACTATCCATGTCTTTGTTGCTAATGTTTTCAATTGCAGTATGAAACCGAATAACTTCTCCTTCACGAATTTCTTCTCCATAAAATTCAAAGGAAATAGCAGGATTTATTGCGGACTCTGGAGCAGATTCATAGAGCAAATGCCAGCTTTCCAATTGAGCAGGTGTCATATTCAAGTCATCAGCAATATTCGCTTTTAGAAATGCTCTCATTTGATTTCCGCTTTGCAGGGGAAGAAGATCGAGATCTTCTCCTGCTAAAGAACTGTAGCTCTCTAACAACAGATTTGTTCCATTTGTATTAACTCCAAAAAGTTCTATTCCTAGGCTGTCTTCGTTGATAATATCCTGTGTGGAAGATTTCCAGTGCATGCTTTCCCAATTCGCTGTGGGTCCAGCACTAATTGCGGTTATGTCACCGAACTCACCAGAAATTTCAAGTGGTCCTGAAAGTTCGATAACTGAATTGGTCTCTAGACCAATTTCGCTTAATTCGCTTCCAGGAAACCCCTTGCGCGTGAAGAAAATGAAAGGGACTGAATCCTGATTTGCAGTAATTTCATTCATCCCCAAATCATTAAAAGTGGTATAAATAAATGGGGCATGATCATTCCAGTCAGCCTGGCTCATGTAGCGTAAAGAATAAATTAGGATATAATGGCCATCAGGAACAGAGTCTTCGAGCATGTCTCTTAAGCCAGCCATTTGATCAGTTTCAAATTGTCTGAAAAGAAAATACAATTCAGCTCGATTTCGACAAACACCTTGGTCGCTTATGGGATCGTACGTATTGAAATTCCCAAAACTATATTCTCCGGTTGTCCATGGTTCTAGGGTTACAGGATCAATGACGGCAACGGCAATTCCAGGTAAAGGAAAACAAAGGGCATATTCTTGCACTTCTCCATCTATAGAGTAACCTGTGCTTAATGAAATGGAATTGCCAAAAACAGTGCAATTCAATTCCTTATTTCCATCAAAAAAATCGAATTCTCTATCGGGAATATTTTGTTCAATTAAATTGAACCTGTTATTCTTAAACTGCTTGAAATGGGCTTGACCCCAACCCTCTTTATTTTGGATGTATTGAAAGCTGCTTTCGATCCAATTTTCTACTTGACCATCTTCTAATTCTCCAACGCGCCAAAAATAAACTGTACTATCGCTTAATGTGATTGGCGGAGTCCAATTGATAACTCCACCTGGGTGGCTTAGTGTAGAAGACAAGAATGATGGACTTGAATATGTATCATTCGTATCCAACTGAAAAGTATAGAATTTATTCGAAGCAAAAACATCTCCGGTACTGGCCTTCAATGTCACAGTATTATTCGGAAAAACGGCATAGTTGTAAGGGAAAATAGGAATGACACCTCCTGCCGTAATGTTTAAAGACTTTCCAATGACTGTATTGTTATTCAAATTATCCATTTCGTCAACAACATCAGAAGGAAGGTCAACGAAACAGTCAAAAAGATTAATTCCAGTGCCATTGGCTTGATCAACAGGCAAACGAAAAACGACAGTGTCTGAATAGAAGGAGCCATTTAGCTCTTGTGCATAAGTCTCCGTTTGCACCGACCCTGGTAAATGACGATTGAGTTCGATTGTAAATGTTTCATTCGTGGTTCGACCTATATTGTGAACCACAACTCTGACGTCAAATGAATCAGCTTGTAAAGTTACCAATTGAGGTTCAAAAGAAATTTGCTCGAGTGAGATGGACAAATCGGGTTTGGGTACAGTATTTAAAACTAGAGAGGGGTCACCCTGCAATGTCATACTTTGCGTCACATTCTTTGTAAAGAAATTTTGACCTGAACCCTGAATTTCTTTAATGGTTGCCTGAATTTGTTGACCTATACTTTTATTGTAAGATTTCGATGCAAATTGCTGATAAAGCTCTCCAGTATACTGTTGTAAACTGAGTGCATAACCAAGTTTTACGGAGGATAAAAATCCAATTGCTCCCTTATCTGCCAAAAGAACAAATTCTTCGCTTGTGCTTGGAGCATCTGGTTGATGAATATCACCTGTAAAACAAGAGTTTCCTACAACCAGAGGGAATTTGTCATTCCAATCAATATTAGCAGGGTTTTCGATATCTTGATCGAATCCTCCTGCATACGCATGGCCAAAAAAGGTCATCAAAGAAACGCCTTCACTAATCAATGACTCAATAGAGTCATTTGTATTCACCGAAATGGGCAAGGAAGAATCTTTGTAGAACCCAAATGCTTTGGCACCCCACAAGGTGTCAGCTGCAGTGAAGGCAAAATTTTCTAAATAATTTCTGAAGTCAGTTTGTTCGTCTAAGTTGTTCCCCCCTCCAAAATGTAAAATGTGTTTTTTCCATAATGCATTCTGCTGCTGCTCAAATTTTATCACCTTAGATAAGTAATCTAAAACTTGTTGATCGTTTGTAGCCGCCAACCTTCCAGTGGGAATAGTCGGTTCAAGTATTGTGGAATTTAGGCCAGCCGTTATGGAAATATCACTGCAAGGATATCCGAGAGAGGGAACGAGATTTTTATGAAATTGAATTTCATCTTTTCGCGCTCCCAAAGTTGATTCTCGAGCTTGACGTATAGATTTGCCCAAGAGAAACAAATGAGATGGAGAACTTGACCAATTGTCAATTAACTGATCGGCAAAGCGTCTAAAGGCTATTGGGCACTTCTCAACTCCACCTCCATATTGCTTATACAAATCATTTGCATCTACCAACAGAACATCAAGTCCTTGAGATTGTCGATACCCTGCATAATTTTGAGCAGAGGTCATCAATGAACTATGGCTGATGATAATGAATGCAGAATCTAATTCGTTACTGATAAAATTTGTAAATAGTCCACTGCTACTCACTTTTTCTACCGAACTAATTATCTTGATCTCACTTTCATCTATAACTACGCATTCCGAATTAATACTTCCACTTTGATTTGGAATAAGTCCTTTGAAAATGCCATTGTCATTGATTACTTCAATCCTTTTGGGAGAATTCGATGTCACATAGATAATGGGTTCAATGGCATTGAAATTTTCAATATCGATACGACTCAGTCCATTATTAAAATTGAATGGAATCTGAAACTCAAAATAGGACGAGTTTGAGAAATCCAAGGTATGCGGATAAGTAATGTCAACATAATTCACGGAATGATAATCAGTTATGACCCCTGTCCATAAGGGATCATTATCTGTGTCGACTACTTCATGCCTAATTGTGGTATTTGCGTCCCCGAGTGCATTGGCAGGAATGGTAAAGTCAACATTGTTCAATTGATATCCAGCGAATTGCAAATTAGCAACTTCGGTATTGCCATGTTTGACCAATAACCAGTGATTGTAATTTCCTGTATTATCTATTCCACTGTCCGAATGGCTCGCAGATGAAGAGCGCACAATTGCATTCGGTGCACCTCCACCTGAATAGGCATTTGGAGTGGGCACAGATACATCGAATATCAAATTCAATCCTTTGCCAAATCTATTTCCTGACCATCCTTCGCCAGGAGTGTATTCAGTCAAAGAGGTATTGGCGTTATCCAATTGGCCTTCGTAATAATTTTGAGTGTATTCAACAAGGCTATATTTGAGAACATGACTTAAGGGAGAAAAACTTTCTACATTGTCACTGTTTTCCTCTTCAAAACGCAAACCCAAATCTGTGTCATTCCAAGTGAGAAAATAAAGCAATGTATCATTGTATAAGCTGTAATAAGGATTGTTTTGAAGTTCAGCTCCTCCGTAAAGTCCCTCTTCGATCCAGCCGTCATTTTGTTCTCCAAAAAACTCAATGTAATCTCCGGGATCTAAAGTGCCATTTCCGTTTTCGTCAAAAACATAGAGTGGTATCTCCTTTTCTTTAGCAAAGACTTGAAAATTGCTTATATCAACGGCAGAAAGAGGGAGGCCAGCATTTTGCAATGTAGATTGATTAATACGGTAAACTCCATCCTCGGCTATCTTAAACTCATAATAAATTTGCCCATAATTGATCCATTCATTACCGTAGTCTTGTCCACTGATGCTAACAAAACTGGCCAGAAATAATATGGACAGTATATTTTTCATTTATCAGTTTCTGAATATATCCACCTTCATGGAAAATATGTTGCTGTATAAAGCAACAGATTGATCTCCTATATCAGTCAAGGCATAATCCAGAGAAATTCTATTCAGTTTTACGCCAATTCCTAGATTGGGTTGGAAAGTTGTCGATTTCCCTCCATTGACTTCATTAATTTGTTGAATGTTTCCAATTCCCGTTCTAAAGAACAAAGTGTTTTTGAAATTTAACTCGGCTCCTAAATGAGGATCGATAGATATTAAATCCGTTTTGATCAATACATTTCTTTTACCATCTGTGGTTAGATCTAAATTCAATTCAGGTCGTAGGGATAGATTTTCGTTGAATTGAAATTTTCTCGATGCACCAAAAATTAAACGAGGCAATGTGATCTCAACACTGTTGTCTGGAATTTCGTTATTGGTGAGGATAAAAGCATCTATGATGCTTTGATCAAGGTCAAAGGTCCATGCATTAAAGGTGCTTGTAACATCTCTAGCCATCAAAGCAAGGTTCCATTTTCCAACGTTGTATTTCAGTCCTCCATCTAAACCAAAGCCCCAAGATTTTCCAAAGTCTCCCACTTTTCGATGGATGATTTTAAAGTTTCCACCTATATCTAAATTCTTGATCTTTCTAGCGTATGAGAATATAAAAGCATAATCTGCAGCAGAAAATGTTGTTATTCTATCATAGTCAATATTGCCATTGGCATCAATTAATTCTGTTGTATTTGGGATATCATCTACTCCAAATCGGATGAAAGAAATGCCGAATGATTGCAGTGAATCAATAGGTTTAGCAATTGCCGCGTAGTCATACTTTGCAATCCCAGCAAAATATTCAGCATGCATCGCAGAAACTTGAAAATCACTTTTCACGCCTAAAAGACCAGCAGGATTCCAATAACCTGCAGTCACATCATCTACTGTCGATACATAGGCATTGGACATTCCCAAGGCTCGGGCTCCTACGCCTATACTCAAAAATTCATTACTGTATTTGGGTGCCTGTGCCAGCACTGAAGAACTCATGAAAATGAGCGCTATGAATAATAAGTTGAACTTCTGCATGAAGATTAAAGATAGTTAAAATTAGTACTTTCAATACACGGTTTAGTTTCAAAAAAGACTTTCTTTTAACTTCCAATTTTCCGTAAATATTGCACAGCTATTTCTATTTTCGCCTTCAATGAAAGGGAAAGCTTTTATTCCTAATGCCTTCACTTTAGGTAACTTAGTTTGCGGTGTAATAGCGATTTGCTACATCACGGAAGGTCCTGAGTTGGCGGTTATATTTGTGTTAATAGGTGCAATTTTTGATTTTTTCGATGGTTTTGTAGCTAGAGCTTTAAAAGTGCAAAGTGAAATAGGTAAGCAATTAGATTCACTTGCCGATATGGTAACATTTGGTGTCGTGCCCGCTTTAATGGCTTTGCGTTTAGTTTCGGATATAGATGAATCATGGGATAATGAATTCTTGATAGGAGAGCAGGGTGTGCTTAATCTCGCAATAGTGTCGAACGGCTTAGTACTGTGTTTAGCTGCTGCTGCCTGTTATCGCCTCGCCAAGTTTAACGTGGCGACAGACCAAACGACAGATTTCAAGGGATTGCCTACACCTGCGAATGCTTTATTTTGGACAGGTTTAACGGGTTTCTTTTATTTTCAATATGTTCCGAAAACCTTTTTAGAAAGAACTGGGCTGATTTTATCCGATCCAAGATATTTTTTCATCCTTCTAGCTTTGATCTTCTCATTATTAATGATCTCCAACATTCCCATTTTCGGACTCAAATTCAAGAATTTATCAATCAGAGACAATGTCTGGAAATACCTTCTGTTAACATCGGCTCTCATTTTGTTGGTATTTTTGAAGTGGTTGGCATTACCAATTATCGTAGTTTTGTACATCGTTTTATCATTGATTAAAAATTGGTCATCATGAAATTTAGAGCTGAAATAGATGTTATGCCTCAAGACAATCTACTTGACCCACAAGGAAAAGCTGTATCAGCATCCATGGGGAATCTTGGTTTGAGTGAAATCAGCAATGTTCGAATAGGAAAACATATCACTTTGCAGATAGAAGCAGAGAGCGAAGAAGCAGCGCGTAGTAAAGTTGATGAGGCCTGTAAGAAGCTCTTAGCCAACCAAATCATGGAAAAATTTGAATTCGAAGTTTTCGAATCATAGAAGACTAATCATTCCTGCTTTTCGTTTCTAATTTCAACCATTCACAAGATTGTGTTTGTAATAAAAGGCTATTGTCCTTTCTGAATTTTCTTTATCTCTAATTTAGATTCTTTCACGATGAGTAGGAGAATAAGTATAACATTTTGCATTTTTTTGAGTGGATTCCTATTTGAAACCAGAGCTCAAACTTGTGATAATCCAGAGTTGCTGTGTTTCGGAAATAATTTTCTCAATTACACAATGGACTCCGCACAAAGCGGATTAGATGCTCCTTGCTTTACGGCCAATAACAGTTTCTATTTTTCATTTTTTACCAATGATATAGGAGGAGATGTAACCGTGGACATTGATATTTTAGATTGTATTGATTCGGTGAACTACGATACGGATTTAGAAATTGCAATCATCGAAACTACCGATTTGTGCAATGGTCCCTATACTTATTTGGCCTGTAATGCAGCAAGTGGAGGCCCACTTTCAATTTCTGCTACAGGCTTAGATGCCAACACCACCTATTATGTGCAAGTGGATGGAGACTTAAATGGACCTGGAATTACAAATCCAGCTCAATGTGGAATTAATCCCGCTTTATCGGGTAACGGTGTTGAATTTAATTATACTGCTTCACCAGATGAATTTATTATTAGTGGTCAATCTGCTCAATTAGGAGCAACAGGTGGGACACAATACAATTGGCTGCCGGCCGCGAGTTTGAGCAATCCCTTTATTTCAGATCCCATTGCCTCTCCTACAGAAAGCACAGAGTACACTGTCGAAATTATCAATGGTCCTTGCGTTGTGACAAGGCGTGTATGGGTATTTGTTTTTCCTCCCATTACAGTATATGACGCATTCACGCCCAACGGAGATGGTTTCAATGATGATTGGGTGATTACCCGAATTGAAAATTTCCCTCAGTGTTCAGTAAATGTATTCGATCGTTGGGGGCAATTGGTTTTTAAATCAATTGGATATCCTACACCTTGGGACGGAACGCGAAATGGAAATGCTTTGACTGCTGGAAATTATTATTACGTCATTGAATTGAATGACGATGAAGTAAACGAGAACCTATTTACAGGATCAGTAACCATTATCTATTGAAGAAGAATTTAGTAATAGCCATTTTTTGCGGATTATTTTGTGCTGCTTCAATGGGGCAGCAAACCCCACAGTATACTCATTACATTTTTAATCACTTCGCAATTAATCCTGCTGTCGCAGGGTCCAAGAAATGCATGGATATGCGATTGGGTTATAGAACCCAATGGGTGGGCTTTGAAGGTTCGCCTAAAACAGCCATTGCCAGTTTGAATGGTCCTATGGGCGTGAAGGATAAAAGTTCCTATAAAACCAAGCATGGTATAGGAGGTATGATAGAAAATGATCGAACAGATCCATTAGGTCGGACAAGCATGTTGCTGGCCTATGCATATCACTTTCCAATCAATAGAAATAGATTTGCCTCTATTGGATTGTATACAGGATTGACGCAGTTTTCATTTGACGCTTCTCAATTGTCCGTTGAGAACCCTTCTGACCCGGCTATAACTTCTTCCGCAAATGTTTTTGTTATTCCTGAATTTAACCCTGGAATTTGGATTTATAGTGAGAAGTCTTTTTTCGGAGCGAGTATTTTCCATCTAACGGGTGGTCGGATTAAAGATGTGGGATTCGATACGCGATTTGAACCGCATTATTACATAACGTACGGAAAGGCCATGAAACTCGCCAAAGAGATTCAGTTTAGACCATCTATATTGGTTAAAAAGACTAATGCTTCTCCTTTTGCCATTGATGTAAATGCCCTCGTAGATATTAAAGATGCGGTAACATTGGGTTTGGCGTATAGAAATGTGGATGCTATTGCCGCAATGGTAAAATTCAAATTTTTGCGCTATTTTACAATCGCTTATGCCTATGACTATACAACTTCAAGAATAAATTTGAATAGCTCGAATACGCACGAGATCATTATAGGAGCCATAAGTTGCCCAAGGCCAGGAAGAAGTGGAGGATATGTTCCTTGCTCAGCGTATGATTGAGCCTTTTGAATGAAACGAACTAACATGAAACACCACATAGGAACACTAATTTGCTTGCTGTTCGTTGTTTTTGGGTTATCGGCCCAACAAAATGAATTAAATCAGTCGCAAGTCGATTCCATTCTTTTGAATTCAAGCGGGACATGTGCTTTCTTCACAATACTTTCCACCACAACAGCACCAACCTGTAATGATTTTATTGATGGAGTAGTCTGCGTGGATGAACCCCTTGATGGTGTTGGTCCATATCTTTATCAATGGGTTGGTGGACCAGCGACTCAATGTTGGAATGGTCTTGGTGCAGGAACCTATACCGTAATTATTGTCGATCAAGGACAAGGTCAAAGTTGCAGCGAAGATGTGATTTTGAATGAACCTGGAGATTTGACTGTTTTTAGCATGAATGCCCTTCCTCCCTCTTGCTTTGGCACATGTGATGCGCAAGCCAATCCTATAGTAATTGGGGGTAATGGAGGAAACATGTTTGATTGGAGTAGTGGAGAAATGACCCCGGCAGCTACAATGCTTTGTGATCCCTTTACTTTAACCATTACGGATATGAACGGTTGCGTCTTTGATACGACTTTTGTCTTCAATGATGCACCGGAAGAAATTGAAATAGATGAAGTCATTCAAGATATAGATTGCAATGGCAATGATAATGGATCGATAGAGATTACTATTAATGGAGGAACACCTCCATATATGACGAACTGGACCGGACCTGGCGGATTTACTTCAATGGATGAAGATATTTTCAATTTAGAACCCGGTACATACACAGTGAGCATTTTAGATGATAATATGTGTACCCATATGGAGTCTTTTCAGATAATGGAGCCAGACCCCTTAGTCCTGAATTTCGATAAAGTAGATAATGACTGTTTCGGAGATGCTTTAGGTCAAATAGATCTCACCGTAACCGGAGGAACGGGTCCTTATAATTATGTCTGGACTGGACCAAACGGATTCACTTCTGGAAATGAAGATTTAGTCGATTTAGAATGTGGCACCTATGATTTGGTCTTAACCGATGATAACCTGTGCACGGCAGTGCTTTCAGTTGACATTTTATGTCCAATAGAATTAGTGATTGATGAAATTGTCTCTGACATTTCCTGTTTTGGAGAGAATGATGGAGCTATTGATATTACAGTCTCAGGAGGCACACCTGATTACTCTTATTCTTGGACGGGACCTGGTGGCTTCCTTTCCATAGATGAAGATATATCGAGTTTAGGTCCAGGTGATTATACGGTCACCGTTACGGATGATAACGATTGTGTAGTTGGAGAAACTTTTACAATCATTGAGCCAGATGAGCTAATATTATCTGCAATTCCGACAGGAGTTTCTTGCGTTGGTGACATGGACGGTTCAATCGATTTAACCATTATGGGTGGAACGATGCCTTTCGATATTTCATGGACCGGCCCAAATGGTTTTAGTTCTATGGACGAAGATATTTTTGGTCTTGAAGTAGGATCGTATACAGTGGTTGTAACAGACGATAATTTATGTGCGGAATCTATAACTGTTCAAATTTCAGAGCCAGATCCCATTACGGTGGATGAGACCATAACTCAAGCAAGCTGCGGTGGATTGGCAAATGGCACGATTGAAATTGAGGTGATGGGAGGTACGATTCCTTATGACTTTTCTTGGACAGGTCCAAATGGATTCACTTCAATGGATGAAGATATTTTTAATCTTGAAGTCGGTTTCTATGATTTACTGGTAACGGATGGAAATATGTGCACTTTCATGGCAACATATGAAGTCACAGAAATTGACGGTTTCACATTAGATTTTGATCTCACACCAGTGAACTGTTTTGGACAAAACACAGGAGCCATAGATATGACAATTACGAATGCTTTGGATCCCATAACGATCAACTGGACAGGTCCCAATGGATTCACTTCTATGGATGAGGATATTTCTATGCTCTTTGCCGGAACGTATACAGTGAATGTGATTGATGCTAATCTCTGCGAAGAAACGGTAGATATCGATGTTTTGGAGAATGACAGCATTGAGTTTGACTTTGACATTACCCAACCTGCTTGCTTTGGGGAAGCAAATGGAGCAATAGACGTAACAGTAACAGGTGGTGTAATGAACTACACCTATTTATGGACTGGACCAGGGGGCTTTATGTCGAACGATGAGGACATCAATGGCTTAGCAGCAGGCACGTATTTTCTAACATTAACTGATGCGCTTATGTGTATTCAGGTAGGCAGTGCTGAGATTATTGATCCCGACCAAATTGTTATTGATGGAATAGTTTCAGATCTCGAATGCAACGCTGACTTTTCAGGAGCAATTGATCTGACTATCCTGAATGCAGTTGACCCATATGATGTGATGTGGACAGGCCCAAATGGATTTAATTCTACAGATGAAGACATCACGGGATTGGAAGCAGGCACCTATTTTGTCAATGTGATTGATGCAAATAATTGCACACAATTGGCGGTTTTTGATGTGCTAGAACCGGATGTAATAAGTGTTGACGAAGTCATAACAAACATTACCTGTTTCGGTCCAATGTCGGGAGCTATTAGTATAGAAATTACTGGAGGAACGGAACCTTACACCGTCACCTGGACAGGTCCAAACGGTTTTACATCAATGGACGAAGACATTTTCATGCTTGAAGCCGGTTTTTATGATTTGAGTATTCTCGATGATAACAATTGTCTGTTTACTGCGACTTATGAAATAACTGCTTTGCCGGATCTAACCATTTCAGCTGATGTAGCAGATATTTTATGTAACGGTGATGACAATGGATCTATTGATCTCACAATCAATGGTGGCACCATGCCTTATACCATTACGTGGACCGGGCCAAATGGCTTTATGTCTATGGATGAAGACATTTCAAATCTTGAACCTGGAATATATGACGTGACCGTAACCGATTTTATCGGATGCGATGAAATGGGGACTTTTGAGATTATGGAACCTGCATTACTAGAATTGACCTTTGACATCGTCAATCCAACCTGTCCTTTTGATGATGGCTCTATTGAAGTTATTCCTTCAGGAGGGACTTTGCCTTATGATATTGAATGGTTTGAGTTTATGGGCCCTTCGATCTCTACCAATGCCTTGATAGATAATCTTGGCCCAGGTATTTATGTTGTTGTTGTCGAAGATGGTAACAATTGTATGAATGGAGATACCATTTCCATTAACCACCCAACTCCAACAGTCACCGAAACCATAACTCCGGTTACTTGTCCCGGGGGCAACGATGGCTCCATAGAATTAGACATAATGACAGCTGATCCACCTGTTGACATAACTTGGACAGGGCCTAACGGATTCACTTCTATGGATGAAGATATTTTCAATCTTGAAGAAGGGATGTATACAGTCGATATCATCGATCAGGCCTTATGCAATATCACCTTATTGTTAGAGGTGCCTGTTTTGGATCCGATAGAAATAGTGGCTGATATTAGTCAAATAGCTTGCGCTGGAGACGCAAACGGAGCAATAGATATTACAATAAATAATGCTGTCGACCCTTATTCTGTTTCTTGGACAGGGCCGAATGGGTTTACCTCAATAGATGAGGACATTTCTAATCTGGAACCTGGATCTTATACCATTACGGTGAATGATGCGAATATGTGCATGGCGGATTCCACAATAGAAATTCTCGATGGGATTGGTCTGGATTTTAGTTTTGACATTCAAGATGCGCTGTGCAAAAACGCAAGTGATGGAAGTATTGATTTGACGATTAACAATGGGATGGCTCCATTTATCATAAATTGGACTGGTCCAGATGGATTTAGCTCTATGGATGAAGATATATTCATGCTTGAGGCAGGTACCTATTCGTTGAATGTCCAAGATGCAAATCTTTGTGTTTCAGATACGATGGTTTTTCTCAATGAGCCTGATAGTATACTATTGGAGATTGTAACGTCTCCTCCATTATGCTCCTATTCCGATGAAGGCAGTATAGCGCTTACAAATCTAGGCGGCACACCAAATTTTGCGTTTGATTGGACTGGGCCTAACGGATTTACTTCTATGGATCAAGATCTATTTAACTTGTTTCCCGGAGAATATATGTTGACGGTGACAGATTTGAACCTTTGCGTTGAAGATACACTGATTAGCATTCTCGCCCCTGACACTATTCAAGTTGATTTTACCGTCATGAATTCTACATGTGGAAATATGGATGGTTCAGTAACTGCCACAGCTTCGGGAGGAACTGTTGTCGCAGATTATACATATCAGTGGTTTGATGCGGCCATGACAGGTATAGGCAATACCAATTCTATCAATGGTTTTGGCGCAGGAGTTTACACTTTGGTTACCATGGACGATAATATGTGTTCGGATACTTCCATGGTAACTATTTCGGACGATGTATATACAGTTGATGCATTAATAATGGACTCCGATTGCGGTGGTGCGAACAATGGAAGTATTGAATTAACAATAACTGGAGCCACTGCTCCAATCAATATTATATGGTCAGGTCCAAATGGTTTTGCTTCTAACTTAGAAGATATATTTAATCTTGAACCTGGGGATTATGAAGTGAGCATTACGGATAACAATAATTGCTTATTCAACGAAATTTATTCTGTTGATGAACCTGAAGACATAGTAGTTGACGCAGTTCTCGCCAATCCACCTTGTTTTGGTATAAATGACGGCTCCATTACAATTGATATCACGGGGGGAGATGGAAATTATTCCATTCTTTGGACTGGGCCAAATGGATTTTTATCGATGGATGAAGACATAACGGGCCTTGAAGGAGGCACCTACAATCTATTCATTTCTGATTTATCTGGTTGTGATTTCAGTATGGATTATGATTTAAGTATTCCCACAGAAATTGAGGCTACTCCTGTATTTCAAGGACCGGTTTGTCCAGGTATTCCAGATGGATTTATTGATCTCACCGTAAGTGGAGGTCAACCTAATTACACATTCAGCTGGACGGGACCGAACGGATTTGTGAGTATAGATGAAGATATCAGCAATCTCGAAGCTGGAGATTATACCGTGATTATTACGGATGCCTTTCTCTGTGAAAGAGAATACACCTATACCTTGGCTAACGCAACTGAAATTCTCGTTGATGCCATGCAGGAGAATGTTTCCTGTTTTGGAGAAGACAATGCTTCAATTGATTTAAGTGCTTCCGGTGGAATGGATCCTTACGATTTTGATTGGGTTGGGCCCAATATGTTTACTTCTGCAGATGAAGACATTACGAACTTGGAGCCTGGAATGTATACGGTTACAGTCAATGATCAATTAAATTGTGAGACAGTTCTCGAATTTGAAATTACCGAGCCCGATACGCTAGATGTTACAATAGATTTGAATAATCCATCGTGCTGGTATCTAGAGAATGGGGCTTTGGATATTACTGTTATAGGCGGCACTCCTCCATATACCTATAGTTGGACAGGTCCAAATGGCTTTGCATCAATAGATGAAGATATAAGCAACCTGGCTGAAGGAACGTATAGCTTGACAGTGACAGACAGCCTCATGTGTACTTATTCAGATGATTATACACTTATTTCACCTACTGAAATCACTGTTGACTTGGACAATATAGTTTCGCCAACCTGTGACGATTCTCCAGATGGTCAAATCTTTATTACTGCAAATGGTGGTGTTGGAACCTTAACATATCAGTGGACGGGCCCTATGGGGTACACTTCAATGGACGAGGACCCTTCTATGTTGACAGGAGGGACTTTCAACGTTCAAATTACTGATGATTTCTCTTGTGTGCTCGATACCTCATTTATTGTAGTAGCGCAGAATTTATTGCTCGCAGATGCAGGAGTTTATGGAGAGCTTTGCGATCAGGATACGCTTATACTTGATGGCAGCAATAGTGTGGGCGCGACATCTTATGAGTGGCTTGTGGATGGAACGAGTATTTCAGTTGATGTAATCACTGAGTTAGTGCTGGATCTGAGCATTTCAGAAGTCATTTTAAATGTCAGTAACGATCTCTGCTCAGATTCTGATACGCTGACATTGTCAATCAATCAATTGCCTGAGGTAGATGCTGGTCCCAATATTGAAGGATTTGTTGACGAAGAATTTGTTTTAGGAGGATCTCCCACCACCAGTCTTGATAATCAAGTTTTATGGATTCCCGATCTGAATTTAAACGATAATACTTTGTTTAACCCTACAATAACAGTCCAAGAGGATCAAATTTATATTGTAACGGCAACAGATGCATTTGGATGTCAATCTTCAGATAGTGTCTTTGTAGATCTAATCTCTCCCGTTAATGTTACCAATACAATTACACCTAATGGAGACGGTTATAATGAAACATGGATTATTGATGGAGTAATCAATTTTCCAAACATTGAAGTTCAAATTTACAATAGATGGGGCGAATTACTTTTTCAATCTGATGGGTATTCTGTTCCGTGGGATGGGAATTATGAAGGTAAACCCTTGCCTTCAGGAACCTATTATTACATTATTGAACTGAATGATCCAATGTTCCCGGATCATTTGGATGGACCAATAACAATATTGAGATGAAAAATTTAGGCTACCTTTTAATTCTTCTCTGTGCGATATGTTTGTCCAAAAGCATATCTGCCCAACAGCTTCCACAATTTTCGCAGTATATGTTAAATCCATACATAATTAACCCTGCTATAGCAGGTTGTGAAAATGAACTTCAAATTAGATCGACATCCAAATACCAATGGACAGGTATAACAGATGCACCGAGAACTTTTAACCTTTCTTTTACCAACTCAGCCTTTGGTGAAAAGGCAGGTTACGGAGGATTGGTCTATACAGACATTGCCGGGCCGACAAGAAGAATTGGCTTGCAGGGAAGTGGAAGTTATATATCTCCAATCACAGAATCATTAAAGTTTTCAATTGCCCTTTCTCTCGGTATAACCCAATATGCCGTAGATGGAGATAAAATTGATGTCAGAGATATTGACGACCCGCTTTTAGCTGATCGACTTTCATCTGATTTTTTATTTGATGCACGAGCTGGATTTTATTTGCATCATGAAAAATATTTTTTCGGATTTTCTATTCCGAATCTTACCCAAACGGATATAGCTCCATTTGTCGATGAACAACCCGTTGGGGTTTTAGAGCCGCATTACAATTTAATGGCGGGTTACAATTATCAAATCAATGATGACTTTGAAGTACAGCCATCTGTATTGATTAAATACGTTGAGCCTGCCCCATTTAAAATTGATATAAATGTGTTAGCAACATATAGAGATCAATTTTGGATTGGAGGTGGGTATAGGATAAATGATGGCATCATCGCTCAAGCGGGAGCTAATCTGAACAATAGAATGATGGTATCATATGCCTATGATATCATTACTTCGGATTTGAGCATTTACTCCGGTGGAGTCCATGAATTTCTAATAGGTCTCAATATCAGCAAGCCAGAAGTAGAGTCGGTTGACGAAACATCAGGCCTGGATTGATTCATTCAACGACTAAATAAGTCGGCTTAAAGAAAAATCAAGCCTTCAATGCCTGTTTTGCTTCATTTTTGTCTCATGGACAAAAAGAAAGGAGGAGTTCTACTCTCTGTCGTTCGTGATCCTGAGCAAAATGGTAGGCTCATTCCAATCATTAATCTGAGCAAGCAAAATACTACGGCTTCATATTGTGAAGTAGCAAAGATTGAGATAAGCTTTAGGACTAGAGGCTCAATTGTCTGAAGCAACTCAGTGAATTTTCAGGTGCACTACCGCTAACTGTATCAATCAAATTCAACTAAACTCCGCTTTGATCTTCTAAATATAGCTGCTTAAAAACTGACTTTTTTCAATTTTCTCGTCTCAATGGTGTAAGAGTCAATTTCGGATAAGCAACTGCTAACCAATTTTGATTTTTTCATAGGGCATATGCTGATAACAATAAATATAGAAGACATGAGGATAGCAAATCAAATGCATGAAATTGCAGAACAAACGATGTTAAGTTCAGGATCGAATGAAAGCACTATTTTAAATCTGAATGTAAAATCGGATACTGAATTAAGTGAACTACATGTCTTTTTTTCGGAATTGGATTTGCCCAAGCAAAAATTACTTGAATTTCTCGCCATTTTATCCAATTCACAAAGGGCATTGGTTCTGCCAAAAGAGGGAGCATTGAAGAATACACTTTTGAAGGAAGGAGATAGAGATCAATCACTTTATGATTTAACGATAGAATACCTGCAAGAAAATGTAGATATACTGAATACTATATTTAATCAAAAGTTAGAACCGAAGAACAAAAATTTCATTTTTGTAAAGGAGCGCTCTCAATTAATAAAAGTAGCTTTGGATGAAATTCAAATCATTCAAGCCTTGGGGGACTATGTTACCTTGCGTGGATGTGCTAAAAAATACATTGTTCATTCATCTATGAAGTCGATTGAGGATAAATTGCCTACTTACTTTGTTCGCATTCACAGAAGCTACATCGTAAATTTGAATCATATCAAATCTATTGAAGATTCTTCATTAGCTATTGGGGATCAGGTCGTTCCGATTAGCAAGTCATATAGATCAAAATTGATGAGTAGATTAAACATCGCTTGATGTGAGAGTAGATAAATACTTATGGGCTATTAGGGTTTACAAAACCCGATCAAAAGCTACTGAGGCCTGCAGGAAAGGCAGAATTAGTATCGCAGAACAAGTTTTAAAACCCTCTCGAGAATTGAGAATAGGTGAGATCATAAAAGTGAGGAAAGAGGCCATTACTTTTCAATATGAAATAGTGGACTTTCCAAAAAGCAGAGTGGGTGCAAAGCTTGTTCAAGATTTCTCAAAAGATATTACACCTACTGAAGAAATCGAAAAGATGGAGTTGATTAGAATGGGGAAGAAAGTAATGAGCGTGACAAAAAGAAAATTCAAAGGAAGGCCGACTAAAAAAGAAAGACGAGACCGAGATAAATTTTTGGACGAATAAAAAAGGCCCTCATGTCGAGAGCCTTCAAAGTTTATTACTATAGTTTCTTTGCATATCAAATATTTCTAGGATGAGCTGTAGTACCGCTGTTCAATATTTGCAATTGCAATTCTTTCATAAGCATCAAATGCGCTATGTATTCTGTGATTCTGCCAGTCTTCATTAAATCTAAAGCTTTCAACTTGGCTTCCATGTACTTTCTTTTAATATCAATCATCGTTCAAAATTTTATGGTTACACTGGAATTAAAACAAAAGCCATGCCAAAAAAGTAAGTAACTGATATTTAGTTATATATGAGAGATTAGTTTCAAATTGAAGAAAGTGGCCAAAGGCAAAAGAGAACGAAATATTAGGTCAATTTTACAAATTCATTTTTCCAGTAAAGTTTTGTTCTTTCCCAGAGTTCTTCAAAAGTCTCACTCTTTAAAGACTCCCTATAATTGTGAGAAGAAGTAAAGAAGATTTCACTTTGCTTTTTCATAACTGTTGAACTTCATTTTAAACATTTTACACTATCGTAAAGACTATTGGTGAAGCAGTGAGAACAGGTATTTAATTGAAGAACAAAGGAATAGGCCTGATTGTTCGAAATGAAAAAGGACACTTTAATGCCATTTGAATTGTGTGCACTTCTTTGTTCCGTTTAACGAAAATGAAAAACAGTAAGCAACCAATGAAATTCTAATTCATATAAAGATGAACGGTGTTCCAAGTGAACGCCTTATGCTCAATACCCTGATTTTACCATTTAATTCAACTTAATATGATCAATATATTGAGCATACTCAAAATCTTTTACGCTTTCTTATTTTGCATTATTCTCGTTTTTCAAACTGTTCAAGCCCAAGAAATTTGTGACAATGGCATTGACGATGATTCCAATGGATTTATTGATTTGCTTGATCCCGCATGTGATTTTGACGGGGATGGAATTTCAAATCAAAACGATTTAGACGATGATAATGATGGTTTGCCCGATGTATTAGAAGACTTAGATAATCAGCTCGATATTGATGGAGATGGTTTTCCAAACTCTATGGATTTGGATTCAGATGATGACGGCTGCCCAGATGGTCGAGAAAATGGCCATAATATTCCCTTGCAATCAGATTTGACCTTGGCAGGCCCCTATGGTCCTAATGGACTTTCAGATGTGGTGGAATCGCCAGCTGAATCTGGCATTCTCAATTATGACGTTATTCTCGCATTTTTGAATGCACAAGATTATACCTATTGTGTTGACTTGGATAATGACAATATTGGAGATGCAATTGATCAAGATGATGACAATGATGGAATAAAAGATGCAACGGAATCAGCATGTCCTCCGGAGCCCGTTGTTATTGACTTTTCTTCCATTTCAAATGCAGCTCCGATGTTGGACAATGATACAATAGTAGTTGAGGGAGATGTTTTGTCGATAGACGGATTTTTAATTGATCAAGACAATGGCAGTCCTTTAACACCTTTAGGGGATCCTGATGGAAATATTGTTCTAGGAGCTGAGGCTGGTTTTGGAAATGGACAGACCTATAAGCTTTTCTTTAATCAACGATCTGTTGTATGGATATCTCATGCAAATACCAGTGCTCTGGGAGAGTTCGATGATTTTGATAAATGGACCTTTTCATCTGAAGGTGCTTCTTTTGCTTATTCTGATCCAGGTACACCAGAAATTGAGAATATCGTTAATGAAGTCGGGTCAATTTCTTTTGATTCGGCAATTCCTCAAGGAACGCATGTGACCGATGGCGATTGGTATATTATATCTACAAACCTCACAGACCTAGAAATTAAATATGAAAGTCTTAATGTAATTGATGATGAGGTCAGTCCTATCAATATAAAAATTTGGTGTTTCGTTCATGATACTGATGGAGATGGAATTCCAAATAAGCTGGATCTCGACTCAGATAATGACGGTTGTTTCGATGCAATTGAAGCCGGATTTACGGATGATAATTTCGATGGTATTCTCGG
Organism: Bacteroidota bacterium; assembly: GCA_039028335.1. GTDB lineage: Bacteria > Bacteroidota > Bacteroidia > Flavobacteriales_D > JABDKJ01 > JABDKJ01. The sequence continues at coordinate 12,224 of JBCCIF010000003.1, read as the reverse complement.
TCCTGAAAATGTTGTAGTCGATAACCTCGGAAATGTAATTTCAGGAGTGGACGGTTATACCTCTCCGAATTTAGCCTATTTGCATGATGAAGAGTTTTCCACGTGTTATCCCACTTTCGAAAATTTAGAAACGGATTCTCTAATTTCTTGCAATAATTTGCCTGCGACAATCACTGAAAATGCCAGTGGATTTGATGGAAATGGTCAAGATATGATGGCCGAATTCTGGATTTCACAGAATTATAACTCTCTGACAGATGAAATTCAATATGATGGTTCTTATAATGCAACCTGGAATCAAAGCGGGGGAAAGCTAGTCTTAGGGCCTGTGCCGCATAGCGAAATTAGCAATGCTATCCAACAAGTGGCCTTTTTCTCTTCGACCGCTATAGATGCACAGAAAGAGATTGCGATTACATTGACAGATACAGAGACCTATACCGATACGTTATATAGGCCGGTAAAAATTACGACCCTAGATACGGATTCGGATACTTTTTGCGATTTGATAGAATTGGAATTGGGCTCAGACATCAATGATCCCTGTGATCCGGACAATACGGATGACGACTTAGATGGTATTTGCAATTATTTAGAATTGAATAATGGAACGGACCCAACCAATCCTTGTGATCCAGACAATACAGATTCGGATGGAGATGGCATTTGTGATTTGCAGGAAGACTTTAACGGTAGCGATCCAAATGATATTTGTGATCCCTTGGGTATTGATAGCGATGGAGATGGGATTTGTGATGCTCAAGAACAATTAGATGGATCAGACGAGAACGATTCTTGCGATCCTGACAATACCGATACAGATGGAGATGGTATTTGCGACCATCAAGAAATTTTTGATGGAACCGACCAAAATGATATTTGTGATCCCTTGGGAATTGATACAGATGGAGATGGTATTTGTGATGACCAAGAGATTCTCGATGGCTCTTCTCCTACAGATCCTTGTGATCCGCTAAATCCTGATTTAGATGGAGATGGCATATGTGATTTTATTGATGAAGACGATGATAATGATGGTATTTCAGATGTAATTGAAGGGAATGATGATTTAGATAATGATGGGATAGCCAATTACTTTGATTACGACTCAGATGGCGATCATATTCCGGATGCAATCGAAGGAAATATTGATACGGATGGAGACGGTATTGCCAATTTCCTAGACCTGGACTCAGACAATGATGGTATACTGGATCAAACAGAAGATAGCAACGACTTTGGTATTGATTCAAATTCAAATGGGATAGACGATTTCTATGACGTTGCAATTAGTTCAGGTCAGGATGTGGATATCAATGGCATTGATGACAATGCAAATGCTTCCAATTTTGATTCCGATCAATGGTCGGACTATGTAGATTTTGATTCTGATGACGACTTCATTCCCGATGCAATTGAAGGTAATGTAGATTTTGACAATGATGGAAATCCGAATCACCAAGATTCAGATAGTGATAACGATGGGATTTTGGATTTCGAGGAAGAATACCTTTTAACGTTTGAAGACATAGACGGGGATGGGATCGATGACTATTTTGACATAGACCAAGTAGCCGGTGCAGACAGCAATTTAGACGGAATAGTGGATGCATATGCATTAACCAATTCAGATGCTGATGCTATGGCAAATTTCTTAGACCGTGATTCAGATGGTGATCACATTCCAGATGCAGTTGAAACCAATGGTGATACAGATAACGATGGCATCGAGAATCATGTTGACCTTGATTCTGACAACGATCAAATAAACGATTCAGAAGAAGACCAGAATGCAGTTGGCATTGACACTGATTTAGACGGAATCGATGATGCTTGGGATGTCGATATAACAGGCGGAAATGATACCAATCATGATGGAGTTGATGATGAGATATGGCCATCCGATTTTGATGGAGATGGTAACGGAAATTACCATGATTGGGACAGTGATTCTGATCAGATACCCGATAAGATAGAGGGAGCTTATGATCACGATGGTGATTCCATGCCTAATTATTTAGATATGGACGCGGATAACGATGGAATGCTTGATGGTCAGGAAGAACCATTATTGATTCATAATGACACCGATTTTGATGGCATTGACAATTATTTCGATGTAGATCAGACAGGAGGCGAAGATCTTGACAATGATAAAATTGACGATAATATTTCCTTTAGTGATTTTGATGGGGACGGTTATTGGAACTTCATCGACAAAGATTCTGATGATGACTATATTCCTGATGCCATTGAGAGACTATTGGATTCAGACCAAGATGGATTTGAAAATTTTAGAGACGAAGACAGTGATGGGGATCAAATTCCAGATGTATTGGAAGACCTAGTCATTGCAACAGATTCAGATCAAGACGGTATTCCAAATACATATGATGTCGATTATACAGAAGGGACAGACAGCAACATGGATGGTTTAGATGATGCAGTTCAGGTTTTGGATACAGACGAGGACGAGATTCCGGATTATCTTGATCATGACTCCGATAAAGACGGCATGACCGATACTTTTGAAGCTGGTTCAAACCCCATGCAACCACAAGACTTTGATGGTGATGGAATTCCAGATTTTCAGGACACGGACTCTGATAATGACGGAATTGAAGATGCTTTTGAAGCAGGACAAGACCCAACTAATCCCTTGGATACAGATAATGATGGAAATTTGGATTACCTCGATACAGATGCAGACAATGATGGAATAAGCGACATTGAAGAAACAGTATTCGAATGGAATCAAGATTGCGATTTAGACGGCATCCCTGATTTTCTCGATGCGGATGAGTGCAAAGTTCAACTGTTGCAGGGAATTTCACCCAATGGAGATGGAATTGGAGATTTTCTGATTATCGAAGACATTGAATACACGAACAATGTGGTCCAAATTATTGATCGATCAGGTAAAATACTTTTTTCACAAGAAAATTATCGGAATGACTGGAGTCCTGTTGATCTGGCAAATGGTGTTTATTTTCTGAGTTATACGGACATGGATTCAGGATTACATAAAAAGCTATGGATCTATATCCAAAAATAGATCAAATGCGTATAAAAGCTTAAAACGGCATGTGTTCTAAAACCATGATTAGATACATGTTTTGCTTAAATCATATAAAATATGAATGGACAAGGGTCATTTCGAATTGGATTCATTAAGATAAAGATTGCTCTTGGGGTTTTTTCCCTGTTGATTTCTCTATCTGTATTCGGGCAAACGACAAACATAAGCGGTGTTATCAATTCCTATACATCAATCAATTCTATTGACTGCGTCAGTCGTGGTGAAATTACCGTAGCCAATTCTGCCAGCTTTTCTGTAGGTCAACAAGTGCTTGTAATTCAAATGAAAGGAGCAAGTATGGATGAAAGCAATACATCATCTTTCGGAGATGTGAGTGCGTACAATGGTGCAGGAACATACGAGCTCAATCAAATTACTTCAATTTCAGGAAATACAATTGACTTATTGTATTCAATGAATCCTTGGTTCGATTCAAATGAAGGGCTTCAACTAATCAGCATCCCGGAATACGATATTGCAAATGTAAACGGAACGTTGAGTGCGCAAGCTTGGGACGGTTCAACTGGAGGCGTATTGATATTTTTCGCGAACCAAGTGACCATGAATGCGAATATAAATTTGGATGGAATTGGGTTCCGAGGAGGTCAGTTGGCAGGGCAGAATGGATCTTCAAATTTAACGAGTTACTATTTTTCTTCTAGTACAGGTGAAGGAGGATTCAAAGGAGAAGGGATAGCGACAGAAATAGTAAACAAAGAATGCGGACGAGGTGCTCAAGTTAATGGTGGTGGTGGAGGAAATGCCCACAATGCAGGAGCAGGAGGGGGTTCGAATTATGGAGCAGGTGGATTTGGCGGGACCTGGAGTTCACAAAGCACCGAAACGAGAGGAATAGGTGGAAAAGCCCAAACCAATGTAATTAGCGATGATAAAGCCTACCTTGGAGGAGGAGGTGGTGCTGGTCAACAGAACAACAATCAAGCGGGAATAGGAGGAAATGGTGGTGGAATAGTCATCATTAGAGCCAATTCCCTTGTCGGTAATGCGTATACACTTTCAGTAAATGGAAGCGATGGTCAAGATGCTCCCAATAACGATGGATCTGGTGGAGCAGGTGCAGCCGGAACAGTGCTCTTAGACATACCAAGCTTTTCAGGAAACTTAACCATTAACGCATTCGGAGGAATAGGAGGAGACAATCCTGCTGCTCATGGCCCTGGTGGAGGGGGAGGAGGAGGAGTAGTCTATTCCAATTCAGCATTACCAGGAAGTGTTCTCACAGATGTTTCAGGAGGTGTAAGTGGAACGTATGCCGGAGATCCAAGAAATGCTACAGATGGTTCCGTAGGAATCGTGACTACTGGATTAACATTGGTTCAAGCGAGTAACTTGAATGTAGAGATCTGTGGAAACGGAGCAGATGACGATTGCGATGGACTAACAGATTGTTTCGATTCTGATTGTACAGGAGATGTAACATGTCCTGATTTAGATGGAGATGGTATTGCAGATGAGATTGATGTTGATGACGATGGAGATGGTATACTTGATTTAATTGAAGATAATGGTTGTACAGATGGGTCTTTGAATTATGAGTTTTATGATCTAGCCCCTAGCGGGAATACAGTGTATAATATACCTACTTCTGGTGCTACATTGACGGGAACAGCAAACACCTTTAATGTTGACGGCTTAGCCAGTGCAATTACGGGAAGTACAGATACATACAGCATCAGGTATCTTGGCTTTATCAATATAGCGACAGCAGGATCCTATACATTTTATATAAGTTCGGATGACGGATCCAGACTATTAATAGATGGTTCAGAGATATTGGTTTACGATGGATTGCACGGATGTGGCACGAGAAATTCAAGCACCACTTTAAACCAAGGAATATTTTCAATTCAAATCGAAATGTTTGAAAATACTGGAGGAGCATGTCTCGTCTTGGAGTATGAAGGCCCTGGAATTTCAAGGCAAAGCGTTCCTTTCGGCATTTTTAGTACCGATATATGCGATACCGATAATGATGGCTTAGTAGACAATAGAGATATAGATTCCGATGGTGATGGAATTCCTGATAACATAGAGAGTCAAGGAAGCAGTTCGTATATCTCTCCTTCCAATACAGATGAAGATAATGATGGATTAGATGATGCCTATGATCCCGATTGTACGCCTTGTGCAAGCAATGGAACTCAAATTAATCCACAGAATTTTGATGGCTTAGATGAACCTGATTATCTGGATTCAGATTCGGATAATGACAATACACTCGATGTAACAGAAGGATGGGATACTGATTTTGATGGAGTTCCCAATAGTGTTCCGCTATCCGCGGATTCTGATTCAGATGGTTTAGACGATGCTTTTGACAAGGATTCCGGCTCGACCAATTCAACTGGAGCGAGCAATGGTGCAGTGCCAACTGATTTTCCAAATAGCAATAGTTTTGGAGAGCCAAATTGGAGGAATGGGGCAATTACACTGCCTGTAGATTTGATCCTTTTTCAAGCTACTGCTCAAAATGATAGAGTTCTGCTAGAGTGGGTGACCGCTTCTGAAGTGAATAATGATTATTTTTTGATTGAACGATCTGACGATGCACAAAATTGGTATTCCGCTGTCTTAACACAAGGGCAAGGAAATAGCTCTGTCTTAGTGCATTATAAGGAATATGACAATGAACCGTTTTCAGGAATAAATTATTACCGATTAACACAGTTTGATTTTGATGGCACATACTCTGAAAGTGATATTGTCAGTGCATATATTCACGGTTCGCCAGACTATGTAGTCTTCCCTAATCCCGCGAGTGATTTTATTAGAATAAAAGGTGTCGGTGAGTTCAGCGATAATCAGCATTCGGAGGTTGAACTCTATGATACAAAAGGCCAGAAAATCGAAATTCAAACACGTTTCTTCGATGATGAGTTATTCATCACATTTCCGCAAACTGTTCTCAATGGAAATTTCCTTATCCGGATTGAAGAAGAGACTTTTTTGATTCAGATTTTGAACTACTAGGTATGATCACATTATTCTGATGGATAACTAGCGTATTCATTTTCTTTTGCATCGCTTTTTCAATTCAGTCTTTTTTAGATGAGCGGGATAAAACACCTGATTCCCTTGTCGAAAATTGGAAACCAATAATGGCTTAAACAGCTATACATATATAATGTGGTTCAACCTTAATTGCGCTCGAAAAGAGATAGGACCTGTAAGAGAATCACATGATAAAATCGCAAAGAATATGACAAAGTTCCTTACCTCATCATTTGTGCTATTATTTTTAACGTTTAGCTCTTTAAAGGCCCAGCAAGATCTGCTGTATGGTCAATATTTTTGGAATAAAATTATCGCAAACCCTGCATTTACTGGAAGTGAAAATGCTATTGCAGCGAACATTATCGCACGCGAGCAGTGGATTGGAATTGATGGTGGGCCAAGTACACAGAGTTTTTCTATACAATCGCCATTAAAGAATGAAGCGATAGCCCTGGGTATTGACGTGGTGCATGACAAGATAGGGCCTTCAGAAACAACCTTGTTGAATGCAAATATTGCATTTAGAATAAAGGTTTCTGAGACTTCCAAGCTCGCTTTTGGATTAAAGACAGGTTTGGATTTGTGGAAGGCAGACATCGCTGGAATAGGAGAACAGAATGATCCCTTTTTTGAACGCAACGTTGGAGCAAAAACCAAACCTAATTTTGGAGTTGGAGTGTATTTGCATGGTGAAAAACACTACTTGGGTTTATCCTCGGGTCATCTTTTCCAAAGTGCAAATGAAAGTGCCACCGGAATTGTTCAAAGGCAAGACCCAGCCCAGAATGTTTATTTCATGGCAGGTTATAGCTTTGAAATAAGTTCAGATTTGGAGTTCAAACCAAACTTCCTATACAGAATTCAAATGAACGAATTCAATTCCTTTGAATTGATGACTAATTTAGTCTTCAAAGAAAAGTTTGGTCTTGGAATGTCCTTGCGTGATTCGCGATCTATGGGGGTAAACACAAGTTACCGGCTCTTAGAAAAAATGAACCTGATATATGCTTTTGATTTTCAAACAGGAGCCGTTCAAGGTTTTAATTCCGGAGCTCATCAAATTGCAATTTCGTATAATTTTCAGCACAAAATAAAAGAAGATTCCGAACCACGATTCTATTAGGAATTGGAATTACATGATTCAACAAAGCGGGGGTGAAAACTTCAATACGAGTTTTTCACAAATAAGCTTCCTTCAGTAAATTTATAAGTCATTTTGACCCGCTAAATTTAGCGGGTGAAAGGCGTTTTAAACAAGGAGCTATTATGAAAAATCAACTTCTACTATTCATTGCGTTATTTTCGTTTACTTCAGTAAATGCTCAAAAAGGAGTAGTAAAACAGGCACACAAAATGTATGATAATTTGGCTTATGTAAATGCCATTGAATTATACGAATATGCGCTTGATAAAGACGTTAAAGACATTGCAGTATATCGCAATTTAGCGGATAGCTATCAAAAAATTCGCGCCTTCGATAGGGCTGGCCAATATTATGCAGAATTGGTTCAATTTGAGGAAGCCAACTCATTGGATTATTTCAACTACGCTCAAAATCTAAAATCAAGTGGAAAATATGCTGAATCAAAAGATTGGATGGCCAAATATGCTGAACAAGTTGCTTCTGATACAAGGGGTAAAATGCATAATGATGCAGGAAGTTATGAGATCGATTTGAAAAAGAATGCAGAAAGGTATACAATAAAGCCTTTGAATATAAATTCTTCCGGAATGGATTGGGGACCATGCTTGGTAGGGACTAAAGTGGTTTTTGCGAGTAATAGAAATATAAGTCCAAGCACTTCAAGAAAACACAGTTGGGACAATAAGTCCTTTTTGGATTTATATGAAGGAAAAGTCAATTCAGACGGTTCGGTAAAAGAAGTAAGAAAAGTTCCTGGAAAGCTCAATACCCGCTATCATGAAGGGGGGTCTTGTTTTTCTCCTGATGGTAAAACAATGTGGTTTACCAGAAATAATTTCTATGAAAGAAAAGTGCGAAAAACAGAAGAGCAAGTCATTAACCTCAAGATTTATTCGGTTTCGCAAGACAATAATGGTGAATGGAACAATGAATTGAATTTTCCTCATAACAGTAATGATCACAGTGTGGGTCACCCGACTTTAAGTGCGGATGGTAAAACCATGTATTTTACTTCTGACATGCCAGGAGGAATGGGAGGAAAAGATATTTGGTCCTGCAAAATGGATGGTACAGGAGAATGGAGCGTTCCGGTGAATTGTGGAAACATAAATACCGAAGGAGATGAAATGTTCCCATTTATAGCAAATGACGGTACCCTTTATTTTTCTTCCAATGGTCACGTTGGCTTAGGAGGTTTGGATATATATAGTGCAATTGGATCTTCTACCACTTGGCAAGTGGAAAACATGGGATATCCGCTTAATGATGCCTGGGACGATTTTGCTTTGATCTTGAGAAGTGAAACGGAAGGGTATTTCTCTTCGAATAGACCAGGCGGAGAAGGAAGCGATGATATCTATAAATTCACAATGGACCCTAAACCTCGATTAGCAATCACAGGTGTTATTAAAAACGAGCAAGATAATAACCCACTAAAGGGCGCAATTGCGGTTCTAATGGATGCAGAAGGCAATAAATTGGAAGAGACCATTGTCGGTGATGATGGTAAGTTTCGTTTCGATTTAGAACCTGATATGTGTAATTACAAAATTAAAGTCAATAACGGGGATGGCTGGACAACAGCTCAAACGAATAACACACCTTGTAATCCAACTGATCCTTTAATTGATGAAGGGGATATTTATTTGGCAGAGATGAAATATGGTGCTGTGGGGACAGTAAGAGATAAGTCAACTCTGGCGCCAATTGAAGAATTTAAGGTTATTCTGATGGATGGAAATGGAAACGAAATCTCATCTAAAACAACAACTTCTGCTGGGGGCGTTGAATTTCCCTTAGAACGTGAAACGGATTATAAAATTCGATTTGAGAAAGAAGGCTATTTGGCCAAAAACGGCCAGTTTACAACAATGGGGATGGAACCTGGAATTCTTGAGATTAACAAATTTGTAGACTTGAATTTTGAAACTGTTGAAGTTGGAAAGGTATTCGAAATAGAGAACATATTCTTTGACTTGAATAAAGACGATATCCGTCCAGATGCTGCTGTCGAATTGGATAAGATTGTTACCATAATGAACGAAAACCCGACAATGGTAATTGAATTAGGGTCACATACAGATTCAAGAGGCTCAGATAAATACAATTCAGATTTAAGTGATAGAAGAGCTAAGTCATCTGCTGCATACATCGTTTCTCGAGGTATTGCCTCCAATCGTATCTCTGGAAAGGGATATGGCGAAACCCAGCTTAAGAACAGATGTGGGAATGGTGTGAAATGCTCTGATGCCGAACATCAGGCCAATAGAAGGACCGAGTTCAAAATCATCAATTTCTAGGAATTCCAAAATTCCAACTTTTTAAAAAGGTGGAAATGTTTCATTTTTCATCCAACTAAATGTTCAAATAAGCGTATAAAATGGTGTGTTGAAGAAAAGTATATTCTGTGCGTTTTTAATGCTGTTTTGGTTGTCTTCAGGCCTTACGCAAACGGTAACTCAATTGAGTGATCATGCATCACCTAGTCCAATGGATATAGCGGTTGCAAATAACGGATCTATTCAGGTGCTTAAAGGAGGAGCTGGTCAAATGTATAATCCCAATGATATTCCTATAGATAACAGTATTTTGAATTCGGTCATAATGACAATTGGCACGACCGAAATTGGTCAGCAAGGCCCAGGAAATTTTGGCTATCTGGATCACGATTGGGATAACGGAACAGTTTCAGGGGTTTCGGGTAGTGGAACATATTTAGATCCTTGGGAGATTACAGCTTTTCTGACTTCGAGTTCCTATGCTGGAGCAGGAGTCAATATAACGTATAGCTATGTCAATGGAAGAGAATATTTTGATGTATCCCTTACCCCAACATTGCCAGCAGCAAATAGTCAATTCGTAAAGGTTTATCATTGTATTGATACCTATCTCAATGGGAGTGATGATGGAGCAGCATATACTCTGGGCCCTTCACCACATGTCTTTATGGGCGTTGAAGCGACCACTGGCGGACTCTATGAAGGATTTATAGTAGGTAATGATCCCTGGGAGCATTTTAGCAGCGAACATTGGAGCACAATGTTGTCTCAACCTGCAGATGGGGATGATTTATCAGATAACCTAGATTTCAATTCCAATACAGATAACGGAATAGCAGTGCAATGGGATTTGGGAAATGTTGCTGGCTCACAGCCAACAATTACCTATAAGCTCTCATTTACTTCAAACATTCCATTGCCTGTTGAAGTTTGCGGGAATGGTGTAGATGATAACATTGATGGAAGAATAGATGAAGAGTACCCCGGGGGAGTCGAAGAAAATATCCTTCTTTGGGTGAAGGCAGATGAAGGATTTTCAGGTTCCGGATGGACAGATTTAAGCCCTCATAATAATGACGGCACACATGTGAATAGTCCAGTGAATTTGACCTCGATAAATTATAATCCAGCTGCAGACTATGATGGAAGCAACTATACAACCTTTCCACTACCCGAATTGGTCTTTGATTCAGGAAATAACCATATAACACTTTTTATGGTCTATTATCCTGATGACAATAGCACAACACAAGGGGTTTTTGGGAACCAGGCTGCCGGATTGAATAACATTACATTAGCTGATGGAGCCTTAGGCAATGGCAATTTCACTTTTGTATCCGAGACAAACTTGTTTGGCAATAGTCCAAAAATTTTGCGACTAACCATAGATGAAGAAGATAATGTAGCTGGAATGGCAAATGGAAGCTCGGCTTACCTCAATGGTATTCTTTTGCAAACGTTTTCCTTTGACGAAAATTTCTCAGCCAATGTCGATTCAAATTTTCACATCGGAAAAGGAGGAAGCAATGTCGCGAGTCTTTTTTATGATGGAAAGATCATGGAGTGTATTATTTATTTCAATGATGATGGCGGACCTGCGTTGCAGTCTGGTCAGATTCAACAAGTAGAGTCGTATTTGTCAGTGAAGTATGGCATTGAATACAATGCTGATTACTTAGGAAGTCAATAGGCCTGAAAGAGTTTCTTATGATGTGATTTATCTTCTATGAAATGGATGATACAGAGCGAATTGTTTTCAATATATAAACGAGGATTGCTATTCTTGTTTCTAACACTCTGCATTCAATTGGATGCTCAAGAAATCTGTGGCAATGGTATTGATGACAATAGTGATGGCAGGGTGGATGAATCATATCCTGCAGATATTGAAGACTATTTAATTCTGTGGCTCAAAGCAGATATTGGTTTTGGAGGAGGAATTTGGCTTGATCAATCTCCGCACTCTAACGATGCCACCATCAGCGGTAACCCTACTCAAATAAGCAATGGAATGAACTTTAACAGTGCGATTGATTTTGATGGCAATGACGAGGTGTATTCAAATTTGCCCCAACTGGCCTTTGACGGCACGGCAAATCACCTGGTGATTTTTGCAGTTTATCAGCCCGATAATTCTTCAACCTCACAAGGGATTTTTGGCAATCAAGTGGGTTCGGGAGTTTCTAATGTGAATGTAAGTAATGGTAACGTATCAATGGGAGTAGGAAGCGGAGATATTTCCGTTCCATCTTTTTTTACCGATGACGTACATTTGCTGACTTGGGTGGTAGATGAGGAAGATATCGTAGAAGGCTCTTCTTCTAGAATTTATAGAAATGGGAGCTTGATAACCAATTTAAACTATAATGAGAATAGTGCGGGTTCAGTAAACAGCGATTTTTATATTGGTAGTTCAGGAACCAATGCGAGTAGCTTATATCTAGATGGTAAAGTTGCAGAATTCTTGATCTATCATCGCACGGATGGAAATGTCTCTTTAAATGCAAATCAAATTCAAAAAATAGAGTCTTATCTCGCAATGAAATTCGGGATCGAACTCTCTAAAGATTATTTGGGTCATCAATAGAAGGGTTCATAATTTAAATAGCTTCATAAGCTTTTAAAAAATTCACTTCTATAATTTTCGATAAATGGTCAAAAGTAACTAGGTCAAGGATTCGCCTAAAGAACAACCAACAAAATTTTT
>JBCCIF010000002.1:0-92107 GCA_039028335.1 Bacteroidota bacterium | reverse complement strand
GGATCTGGACAAGCGATTATCGAGAATCCGATTCTTTCAAACTTTAAAGAAGGTCTATCAATTCTTGAATATTTCATTTCAACTCACGGTGCGCGTAAGGGTCTTGCAGATACCGCTCTTAAAACAGCCGATGCTGGATACCTAACGAGAAGATTGGTGGATGTTGCTCAGGATGTGATCATAAGAAGTAATGACTGCGGAACTCTTCGAGGGATTGTTGCAACTGATTTGAAAAAGAACGAAGAAGTTGTTGAAAGCTTGAAGGATAGGATTTTAGGTAGAACTACTGTACATGATGTTTACGATCCGAGAACAGAAGAGCTTATTGTAGCCGCTGGTAGTCATGTTACTGAAGATATAGCTCAAAGAATCGAAGATTCTCCTGTTGAATCTGTTGAGATCAGATCTGTATTGACTTGTGAATTGAAAAGAGGTGTTTGTGCCAAATGCTATGGTAGAAACTTATCGAGTGGCAGAATGGTTCAGACAGGTGAGGCTGTAGGTGTAATTGCAGCGCAGTCAATTGGTGAACCGGGAACACAGTTAACATTGCGTACTTTCCACGTGGGTGGTACCGCATCCAATATTGCAGCTGAGAATTCGGTCAAAGCTAAATTTGACGGTATCATCGAGATTGACGCATTAAGAACGGTTAAGCGTAAAGGTGAAAATGGAACAGAAGAAGTTGTTATTGGACGTTCGGCTGAAATGAAAATTATCGACAAGGATACAGGAGTTGTGTTGATGACGAATAATATTCCTTATGGTTCAATATTTGAAGGCAAGAAGAGTGGAAAAGTAGCGAAAGGAGATACAATTTGTACTTGGGATCCATTCAACGCTCTGATCATTGCAGAGAAAGGTGGTAAAGTAGAATTTGAGAATGTTGAGGAGGGAATTACTTATCGAGAAGAAACAGATGAACAATCTGGATTCACAGAAATGGTAATTGTAGAAACAAGAGATAAGAAGAAGAATCCAACGATTAATATTGTTAAAGGTAAAGAAATACTCAAGACATATTCATTACCGGTAGGTTCTCATATCAATGTGGACGAAGGCGCCAAAGTAGGAGAAGGGGAAATCTTAGTGAAAATTCCTAGAGTCTCTGGAAAATCGGGAGATATTACAGGGGGACTTCCAAGAGTAACAGAGTTATTTGAAGCGAGAAACCCTTCAAACCCGGCCGTTGTTTCAGAAATTGATGGAATTGCGACATATGGTAAAATAAAAAGAGGAAATCGAGAAATCTTGATTGAATCCAAGACTGGAGAGGTGAAGAAGTATATGGTTCCTTTATCGAAACATATTCTTGTTCAGGAAAATGATTTTGTACGAGCGGGTATGCCACTTTCGGATGGAGCTATTACTCCAGCAGATATTTTGGCTGTTGAAGGACCAACAGCTGTTCAAGAATACCTGGTTAACGAGATTCAAGAAGTCTATCGATTGCAAGGTGTGAAAATCAATGACAAACATTTTGAAGTTATTGTTCGTCAGATGATGCGTAAAGTTGAAATTGAAGACGCGGGTGATACTAAATTCTTGGAGAAACAAGCCGTAAACAAAATCGACTTTATGGGAGAGAATGACAATATATACGGTCAGAAGGTTGTAACAGAAGCGGGAGATTCTCAAAACCTAAAGGTTGGTCAGATTATCAATCTTAGAAAATTAAGAGATGAGAATTCTCAGCTTAAAAGACAAGATTTGAAATTGGTTGAAGTTAGAGATGCTATTCCTGCAACTTCGCGTCCGATGCTACAGGGAATTACGAGAGCTTCGCTTCAAACGAAGAGTTTCGTATCTGCTGCGTCCTTCCAGGAAACAACTAAAGTCTTGAATGAAGCAGCCGTAAATGGTAAAGTAGACTTCTTAGAAGGTCTGAAAGAAAATGTTATTGTTGGGCATTTGATTCCAGCTGGAACAGGAAGTAGAGATTACGACAAAATGATAGTTGGATCTAAAGAAGATTATGAAAGGCTTCTAGAAGCGAAAGAAGTGGCTCAAGAGGCCGTAGCAGAGGAATAAGAAGCTAAATAGAATTATAAATTTTTGACAGGAAGCTTCTGAAAAGGTGCTTCCTGTTTTTATAAAAAGAAATCATGGCAGAGGAAAAGAAAAAAGGAAATCAACTCAATATTGAACTCAACGAAGAAATTGCTGAAGGAATTTATTCAAACTTGGCAATTATAACACATAGCAATTCTGAATTTGTTCTGGATTTTATTCGAATCATGCCTGGTGTGCCTAAAGCTCAGGTCAAGTCGAGAATTGTGCTCACACCTCAACATGCCAAAAGGCTAATGCGTGCCTTGAATGATAATTTAAGCAAATTTGAAGCACAGCATGGACCAATTAAAGAAGCGCAGTTTCCTGAAGCCTCTTTCCCGATGAATTTTGGTGGACCAAAAGGAGAGGCCTGAGTCTATCAATTTACTGTTCTATTCAAAGAAGATTCGTTCCAGGGACAAGGTTCTGAAAAATAATTTCTATATTTTCAATACTAACCAAAAATTGATCATATATGAAATGGTATTTAAAAGTACTAAAACAGTTTGCCGATTTTAAAGGAAGAGCTAGAAGAACAGAATATTGGATGTTTACTTTATTCAATATTATTTTTGCTTTTGTAACTATAATGCTGGACGGGCTTTTAGGATCTTCCCTAGGTGGTGAGGTTTATGGTGTTTTTTATTTGCTCTATACTCTTGCTATGCTTATCCCTAACTTAGCTGTCTCTGTTCGAAGATTACATGATACAGGCAAAACCGGATGGATGATTCTAGTCGGTCTTATACCAATAATAGGTGGAATCTGGTTATTAGTTTTGTATTGCACAGAAGGAGATATTGGAGCTAATAAATATGGACCAGATCCTAAAAATCCTGATTCTGATATGCAGATAGAATCTCATCTCGTAGAAAATGTCTAGCTGTAGTTTGTAAACAATTGTATCGATTTGAACAGAGAATCAAATTCAATACATCCCTTTCATCTCGCAATTCCTGTTTACGATTTGCAAAAATGTAGAGCATTTTATTCTCAAGTACTTCAATGTAAAGAAGGCAGGAGTAGCGATAAATGGGTGGATTTTGATTTTTTTGGACATCAGCTAGTAATTCATCAAGTTCAATCGAAGACTGATATCGAGAGGAATCCAGTTGATGGTCATGATGTCCCCATTCCTCACTTCGGAGTAGTTTTAGATTGGGATGATTGGCAAGGATTAGCAGAGCACTTGAAATCACAAAACGTTCAGTTCGTGATTGAGCCCTATATTCGTTTCGAAGGACAGGTTGGAGAGCAGGCTACACTCTTTTTCTTGGATCCTGATGGAAACGCTCTAGAGTTTAAGGCTTTTAGAAATAGTGATCAACTATTTGCTAAAGTCTAGTGCCTGTTCTATATCATTTATGAGATCTTCTGTGTTTTCAATTCCTACAGAAAGGCGCAATAGATTGTCCCGAATCCCAAAATCTAATCTCTTTTCTTTGGTCAACAAACGATGCGAAGTCAAAGCTGGTGAACATATTGTTGTTTCAACTCCGCCTAAACTCATTACAGGACAAATAAGCTCTAATCTCTTTTGAAAATGAATGGGATCACCATTGATTTCAAATGAAAGCATTGCACCAAAAGCACTCATCTGTTTCTTTGCTATATCATGCCCTTTAAAACTTGGGAGGCCCGGGTAATAAACCTGATCTATGCTTGAATGCTCATGGAGAAATTGCGCAATGCAATGTGCATTATGGCTTGCTCTCTCCATTCGGATCTCAAGAGTTTTCAAGCTTCTTTCCATTAAATGCGCCATCATTGGATTGAGACTCCCTCCAAAATTATGAGCAGCTTGCGTGATGGGTTTCATCAATTCCTCACGCGTGCAAACCGCACCTGCACATATGTCACTATGACCTCCTATATACTTTGTCGCGCTATGAAGAACAATGTCGATTCCCCAATCAAGCGGATTTTGTAATACTGGAGAAGCGAATGTATTATCAATGCAGGTCAAGATTCCATTAGATTTTGCCCAATGCGCAATTTCCTCTAAATCCACTATTTCTAAAAGGGGATTGCTCGGAGATTCTAAATAAAGCATTTTGGTATTGGCTCTCTTAAGAGCTTCCATAGCTGAAATATTATTTTCTGGCAAAATACTATACTCCAGATCGAAGCGCTCAAAATCTTTTTTAAGGAAATCCAGTGTTCCACCGTATAAGTTATTCAAGGCTATTACATGATCGCCTGAATTGAGCAAGCCAAATACAACAGTACTGATAGCAGCCATACCCGAACCGAATACCATTCCCTTCTCTGCATTTTCAAGAGCTGCAATTTTATTCGCTACTACCTCTTGATTAGGAGTGTTGAAATATCGTGGGTATTTGCGATCTTCTGAATCTAAATACTCGAAAGCACTAGAGTTGAACAAGGGAGTATTGATTCCTGCATCTTTGACTCTCATTTGGCCTTCATGGACACATAGAGTGCCTTTTCCTTTTAATGCGATAAGTTCTTCAATCATTCTGTGGTGATATTTACATTTTGGATTTGATTGTGAATTTCATTGACTTTTTTTAAAGCGGCCGAACCGTACCACGGATGCAACTCCATTATCAATCGCCCAGATTGAATCATAGGGTCAGATTCAGTCAATGATTGTGCTTCTTCTATAGTAGCAACATCGAAAATATAGATGCCTCTTAATTCTGGATTTTCCATAAACGGTCCTGCAAGCACAAGAAGCCCTTCTTCAGCAAGTCGCTGTATGTTTTCAAGATGAGCAATTTGCATCTCATTCGCCTCTTCTTCATTCTGATTTCTATTGGGACCAGCCTTAAGAAAAGCAATCACATATTGTCTCATTCCGTATTCGTCTGCTCCCAACTCCTCTGCTAATTTGCTATTGAAGGAGGATTGAATATGATCATGGTCGTGATGTGAATGCTCATTACCATAATCATGTTGATGATCCTCATGTTGATGTTCTCGCTTGATTTGCTGAGATTCATCTGAAGGCATCGAACATGAGAAAAGTCCGAATACGAGAAGTAGGGTAAAAAATTTCATTTCGGAGTAATTTTGATCCGAAAGATAAACAACTCAGAAATACTTACTATCCCATACCAAGGACGAAAACTTCTTGTCTAAAAGAAACCATAGATATGAAGTAATAGAAGCTGAAACAATAAAAATCCAGAAGAACGCGAAAACTCGATAAAAATTAAAATAGCCAAGATGCTCCAAGCCAAACCATTCTGCAGGAATTATGCTGGCTAGTGACATGCTAACAACGAAAATACTTACCAAGAGTGTCTTTAAATTTCTGAATGGAAAAGCTAACCATTTTTTGTACCAGTTCATGTCATTTCCCCATTTATGTATAAATACAAATGAGTCATCACTTATTTGAGCAAACAAAATAGGATCTGCATTCGGATCTTTAAGCGAAAATCGCTCGGCTGGAGCTAAAATTTTAAAGCGTTTTAAATCGACTTCTTTTTGTCGTGAGATTTCTTTGATTTTAATTATGGCTTCATAAGGTATTTCGTCTTTAAAATACTTCTGATCTAAGAAACGCAATTGATATTTGATACAAATGTCTTTGATCGATTTGAGCTTGTAGATTTCAGAATTAGAAAAAAGTTCTGGACGAATTGGCTCCATTTCAGATTCACTTTCGAAGATTTTTTCCTCAAAATATTCCTCATCCAAGATCCATTGCTTGACCTCTCGAATCAGGTTGTATTGAGTGGTTTCTTTTTCAACCTGCAATTCTTTCAATATATCAATGCGCTTAATCATAAGATGAATTTAATAAATAAACAGTTTTATTAGCGTATTGTTTCGAAAGAGTTGGGATACCGAAATCTGACTAAAATTGTATTTCATCGATAAAATATAAAGCTTCATCGAAACCATTATTCAGTACGATCGTAAATACTTAGGTACGGAAAAATTTAGTGATGTTGGAATATTATAAATTATTATTAATTGAGGCAGCCCCAGATAGAGGGAAAGTAATGAGTTTATTAAATCGTGCTTTCTATGATTTAAAAAATGACGAAGACATCAATGCACTTCGTTCTTGGTTCACAGAGTCTAAGTTAATTCAGGCTTAGGTAAAAGGCAAAATATCATATTCAAAACTTACGCGATCATCATAACCAGATTGATAGGCATGATATTTATTATCATTTTTTACGATGATATTGAAAACCTTTGCTTTTCCAATCATCTTACGAGTAATTTCTAGTAAGAGTACATGGCTACTTTGCCATTTTAAATTTAGGTTAGAAGCGGATTGAATCTTGTATTTTAATTCTCTTTCTTCAGGATCGCTCGCGGTGATATTAAATTCAAGTTTATCTCCCGTTCGCAAAGCCATATTAGTTTTTATTCTTTTTGGTGAACCGGCAGTCCATAAATTTCCAAAACTGTCTTTTACAGAGTGAATTCTCGGATAACCAGGATTCCCGAGCTCATGAACACTCCTGGCTCGCGTTATTCGCGCATTTATTTCTCCCGCTACACCTAATATGAGATGTTTTTGATAGGTCAATAATTCTCTCCTTCTGCTTTCCGGATTGCGATAATCCTGCATTATTTTCAAATAAACTTCAAGGTGTTCGAAGTCACCAAAAGTCTTTTGAAGTGTGGCATTCCATTTTCGTTTGAGTATCCAAATAATGTCCTCAAAAGGAGCATATTGAATAAGCTTTTCTTTGCCTTTTATAGCATTTGGTTCGAGTTCATTTGGAATTCGATTAATCTCCCAAACTTGAAGCCTTTTCTTAGGAATGCGCATTTCATAGTACCAATTGGAGCCAAATTCATGAGCGAATACTAGATCTATATATGATCTCAAGTTGTTTTCAGTGTCGTAAAGTAATCGAGTTACATCCATCGTATCTATCAACGTAATAGCAATAGAAATATGCTATTTTCATCGAATTAAAAGTAAGATAAAAATTCGGATGGCTACATGACTTTTGAAGATTTGAAAATAACGCGACAATTTTTAAATGCGATTGAAGATCTCGGATTTGAGGATCCTTTGCCCATTCAAGAAAAAGCAATACCAATGGTATTTTCCGGCCATGACGTGATCGGTATCGCACAAACTGGAACTGGTAAAACACTTGCATATGGTATTCCAATTGTGCAGCATGTCAAGTACGCTAAGATCGATCAAGCCAGAGGACTTATCTTGGTTCCGACCAGAGAGTTAGTCCTTCAAGTAGAAGAACAATTGGTGAAATTCGCGAAGTATACGGATCTAAGAATACTCCCTTTAATGGGTGGAAAAAGCAAGCAAGATCAAATAGTCAGAATTAAAGAGGGTGTGGATATTATTGTCAGCACCCCTGGGAGACTTATGGAGCTTTATTTAATGGGTGAAATTGTTTTGAAGAGAATTGAAATATTGGTATTGGATGAAGCGGATAGAATGATGGATATGGGATTTATGCCACAATTGAGAGATTTACTGGAAGTAATACCCACTAAGAGACAAAATCTATTGTTCTCTGCAACTTTTTCAGATCGAATTGAAGAACTGTCATATGAATTCTTGGAATTTCCAAAGCGAATTGAGATAGCGCCTCAGGCTTCTACGGTTTCTACTATTATTCAAAACGCCTTTCACATACCTAATTTTAAGACGAAGTTATTTTGGTTGGAAAAGTGCCTCAATGATTCTAGCGAAGAATTTAAACGGGTAATAATTTTTTGCCGAACCAAGAAAAGAGCGGATTCGGTCGCAAACTATATAGGACGAAAAGTTGATGAGAACGTGCGCGTTATTCATTCAAATAAAGGTCAATCTTCACGTTTGAATGCGTTCAAGTCATTCAAGAATGGTGAGCTCAGGTTTTTAGTGACAACGGATGTGTCTTCAAGGGGAATAGATATAGACGAAGTTTCTCATGTAATTAACTTTGATATCCCTGTCAAAATTGAAGACTATACCCATAGAATTGGGCGGACAGGTAGAGTGTATAAAGTAGGTCAGGCAATTTCTTTTGTGGATGAGGCAGAATCGTTTACATTCAAAAGAATACAAAAATTAATTGGACAGGATATTTCATTGGATCCAATAGATTCGGAATTCCCGAGAGCTGAATATTTACCTGGAGAACGGAAAGAAATTGGAATAGCTGTTGATCGCGAAAAGAGAATAATTAATCCGAATTATCAAGGGGCTTTTCATGAAAAGAAACGAAAACGCTAGAGTTTTTCGCCACAATATTTGCAGTAATCCGCATCATCTTCATGCCCTTCTTTGGAACACGCCATGCAGGCTTGCGTATTGGTTGAGATTTCCTCTTTAGTGCTTTTTACCATTTCTGCAGAAACGATTCCTGTAGGTACGGCAATTATCGCATATCCAATTATCATAATCATTGCCGCTATAGCTTGACCAATCGGAGTTTGAGGAGTAATGTCTCCATAGCCCACAGTTGTCAAAGTTACTATGGCCCAATATATACTCTCTGGAATGCTTACGAATCCTTCTTGATTGGGATTACCTTCCTCAATCAAGTACATCAACGTTCCTAGGATGATCGTTACCATGAGAACGGCAAATAAAAAAACTGTGATTTTAGGTCGACTCTGAATAAGTGCTCTGCGTAATGTCCGAGCTTCATTTAAGTACCGTGCTAATTTGAGTATCCTAAAAACCCGGAGCAGTCTAAGGGCTCTTAATGCTAGTAAGTTTTGACCTGGGAAGCCAAAGACGATAAAATATCCAGGTATTGTCGAAAGGAAATCGATAATTCCATAAAAGCTGAAAATGTATTTACTTGCTTTAGAAATAGCAATAATTCGAGCAATGTATTCTATGGTGAATACGATCGTAAAAAACCATTCAGCGGACAAAAGAAAGTTGTGGTAGTATTCATTTCCGGAAATACTAGGGACACTTTCCAACATTACCGCGACTACAGAAAGAATAATGAAAACTAGAAGACTGATGTCAAATACTTTCCCTGCCGTGGTATCTGCTTCATAGACGATTTCATGAAGCTTTTTGCGCCAACCACTTAGGGGTTGATACTTCCCTTTCATAATGTAATAGTATAAATTATGATGAGATAGAATTGCTACCTAAGTACAAATAACTAAATAAAATTTGTTCAATAAATTTGTACCTTTTCCCCTTTCAAAGCACGAGAGATAACATCTAAACCAACTTTATTTCATGGGAAGAAGGAGCATTGATAAACATCGACTGTTCGATCAGCGCAAAAAGGAGAATTGGAGTAGGAAACTCTTACCACATTTCAAATCAAATGGGCTATCGGGATATAGCATGGATGACCTGGCAAAATATCTTGAAATTAGCAAGGCCACTATTTACAATCATTTTAAGTCAAAAGATGAGATAGTTGAGTCGGTCATTCAATTGAAGATTAAAGAACTCAAAGGCTTCAACGATATTTTGCACAACGACAATTTGCCTTTCTTAGTGCGCTATTTTAAGGGCATACAATACTTTACAACCTGTTTGACAGATTTTTCCAATGTTTTTTTGTCGGATTTACAAAGAATCTATCCTCAACAATGGAAATTGTTTTCTGATTTCCAGAAAGAGTGCATATTATCTATTAAGGCCTACTATCGCGAAGGAATTAGAAAAGGCATGTTCAATGCCATTAATCTCTCATTATTAGCAATGAGCGATGAGATCTTTTTTCAATTATTATCGGTTCCTGAGTATTTAGAAGAACTAAACATTACGCTAGATAAAGCATTCGAGGAGTATTTTAAGATGAAATTTAATGGATTGCTCAAAGAGCAACTTGAATCTGAACACTTTTTAGAAGTAATAAGCACCGCTGAAATTGGCAATTGATTGCTAAATTGCGGGAAATAATAGCTGATGCTAGGTCTTAAATTACCAACAGATCCAAGGTGGGTAAATATTGTAGAAAAGAATATTGAAGAAATTCTTACTGATCACGCATGGTGCGAGCAGAAAGCGGCCTCTAATGCCATTTCGATCATTGTGAAATATCCTGATTATACAGAATTGGTATCCGAATTAATGGAAATTGCTTTGGAAGAAATGGAGCATTTTAAAATGGTTCATGAAAAGATCAAAGATCGCGGTTTAGTCCTAGGGCCAGAGCGAAAAGATCCTTATGTCCATGATTTAATGCAGTTCATAAATAAGGGCGGAAGCAGAGAGCAAAGACTTTCGGACAAACTCTTGTTTTCAGCAATGATTGAAGCTAGAAGCTGCGAGAGATTCAAGCTTCTTTCAGCAGAAATTTCTGACCCTGATTTAAAGGACTTTTATCATGAATTAATGATATCCGAAGCGAACCATTATACAACTTTTCTAAACTTTGCCAGACAAGTATACGACACTGAACAAGTAAATGTAAGATGGAATGATTTTTTAAGCTATGAAGCTGAGGTTATTCAGAATTATGGCAAAAAAGAAACAATGCACGGCTAATTCATGTTAAAAAGTGTAGCGTCCATTTTAGGGCTTTACAATTTTAGTCGGTATTTAAGTAGAGTTTAGGACTTATATAAGACCCTTAACGGACCGATTTTCAGTATTTTTATCACATATCTAAATAGGAAATGAACAAATTTTTACTCTTTTTACTTTGTAGTTTTTCATGTGCTCTGCTTACGGCACAGATAAGTTTTACGGATAATTCAAGTTTATTGCCGGTTCCGAGCAACAATGGAGTTTCTCTGACAGTGACGGACATGAATGGAGATCATATGGATGATATCGTTCATTTTAATCAATCACAAGTATTAATGATAGAATACCAACAAATCGATGGTACTTTTCAGAATTATACTTTTGGTTCCGTATCGAATAATAATCAATGGAGCGCAATTGCTGCGGATGTTGATGAAAATGGTTACTTGGATGTTTTTTGCGGTGGATCTTATGATGGAGCCCATTTGGTAACAGCAAATGCAGATGGAACTGATTATGAAATGTCAGATTTGCCGGGTAGCAATTACTTCATGCAAGGGTCCTGTTTTGCGGATTTTGATAATGACGGTGCGATAGACATCTTTTCGTGTCACGATGACGGAGAAAGCAAAATATGGTTAAATGACGGGACAGGATCTTTTGATCAGAGCGATATAATTGATTTTGACATCTCTAACTCCGATGATAGCGGAAATTATGGCTGTATCTGGACAGACTTTGATATGGATGGAGATTTAGATCTATTCATTGCCAAGTGCAGACAGGGAGTAAATAATCCATCCGACCCTCGAAGAATAAATGTCTTATTCGAAAATGATGGGAACTATAATTTTACGGAGAATGCTGCAGCTCATGGCCTAGATAATGGAAACCAGTCATGGACGGCCGATTTTGGTGATTATGACAATGATGGAGACTTTGACATTTTCATCACGAATCACAATACCGATAACCAGCTATTTAGAAATGACAATGGGGTGTATACGGATGTTTCAGCCGCTAGCGGCATAAACGGATCATCATTTCCTATTCAGGCTGTTTTCGTTGATTTTGATAATGATGGATGGTTGGATATATTAATAGCAGGAGCTTCGCATGAACTTTACCAGAATAATCAAGATGGGACATTTTCAATAATGGCCAATCCCTTTGATAATGACGATATGGAATCTTTCGCTTTAGGAGATTTAAATAGCGATGGATTCATTGACATATATGGAGGATATGGGAATATTTATACAGACCCAAGTAATATTGAAGATAAGTTGTGGTTAAATGATGGAAATGATAATAATTATATTTCTGTTTCATTAGAAGGAACAATTACCAACAGAGACGGAATTGGAGCGAGGATCACTGCATATGGAGAATGGGGGCAAATGGTGCGCGAAGTGAGAGCTGGTGTCAGCTATGGTATAATGAATACAATGACGCAGACATTTGGCCTAGGTCAAAGTACAGCCATAGATTCAATTACAGTGAATTG
Source organism: Bacteroidota bacterium (assembly GCA_039028335.1). Lineage (GTDB taxonomy): Bacteria > Bacteroidota > Bacteroidia > Flavobacteriales_D > JABDKJ01 > JABDKJ01. The sequence continues at coordinate 80,144 of JBCCIF010000002.1, read as the reverse complement.
GCCATCTGGAATTTCCGATATTATTTACAATCCAGAGATTAACGAGTGTATCACAATTATTGAAAATCTCTGCACAGCGCCAAATCCAGCCGTTCAAGTTGATGGTCCTTTGGTATTTTGTTCTGGAGGAGAAGTCACTTTAACAGCTTTGAATGGCAATGGATGGGAATGGTCAAATGGAGACACTACTCAAAGTATTACAGTAGATGAATCAGGAGTATACTCAGTTACTGTTTTTGATGGAGCGCTTTGCTCGAGTTCATCTGCTGATTTTGAAGTAATTGTTGATCCAGTTGAAGTGCCAATCATTACGATTAGCGGAAATCTTGAGATTTGTGAAACAGAGTCGGTTACCTTGACTGCCTCAGAATCAGACAATTATTTATGGTCAAATAATGCCGATACACAAAGCATTACTATCAGCGAAGCGGGCGATTATTATGTCGAAACAGAAGGCTTATGTGAGAATTGGACCAGCGAAACTGTGACTATAAGCGTAACAGATGTGGCGGAGCCAACCACAACAGGAGATACTGTAGAAGGGGGAATGGGAACAGCGAATCTAACGGCTACTGGAGATGAACCCATTTGGTACGATCAAGAAGTAGGAGGCAATGTTGTAAATCTTGGGAACTCATACGATCCTTTTTTAACGGAAACCACCTCTTTTTGGGTTGCTGATCAATTGGCTTCTGGTGTAGATACAGCTTTTGCAGCTTTACCGGATTCATCCGGATTTGGTGGTGGTGAAAATTCTCCCAATTTCAATGGTCACCTTGTTTTTGATGCATTTCAGGAGATAGAGATTCTTTCTGTTCTTGTATATGCATACATTCCAGGTGAAAGGACATTTGAAGTGCGAGATAGCGATGGGAATACCGTTACAAGCACTACTGTTGATGTGCCAGTTGGAGAGCACAGAGTTGAATTAAATTTTGTTGTCCCTCAGGGTGACGATTATGAGTTGGCTTGTCCAAATGATCCATCATTGCATAGAAGTGCTGAAAATATAGCTTTTCCTTATGACTTAAATGGCGCAGGAGAAATTCACAATTCATCTTTCGGTACAACTTGGTATTACTACTTTTATGATTGGGAAATCAGAACTCAGAACGGAGTATGTGAGAGTGAACGAGTAGAAGTAATTGGAACGGTAATCCCGAATTCTGTAGAGGAATTATCGGCTTCTTTTGAGGTTTTTCCAAATCCTGCAGAAGATGAATTATGGATTATTCAAAATGGTATTCAGGCCTATAATCTAGAATTAAATGATCTTTTGGGTAAAACCCATATTCAGAAATTAGCTATCAATGGACAAAGAGAGAAAATTGATATTTCTTCTTTGAGTCCTGGTGTTTATCTCTTAACCGTTCGAATGAATGGGGAGCAATTCAGCAAGAAAATTGTAAAAAAATAAGAGAAAAAAGAATTGAAATGATAGGCTCTACCAAAAGGTAGGGCCTTTTTTATACTTTGTTGTGACTTATTCATTTTTTTGCGTCAAAACCCTAAACCATCGATAAAATGATTGTTTGATTATGAAACAGAATAGGAGGAGCCTTGGGCTCCTTTTTTTATTGATTCAATTCGAAATTTTCTAAAACCCGATTAAGGCTGAGAATAAGCTGGGTCTTTTCGTTCTCCTTATTTTCAGAAATATATTCCCTTGAAGTAACAATGGCATCCATGAGCATTTCATCATCAAAAGGTCCATCTTGGTTCTCAATAACAGTTAGCGCTTCAAGTGCCGTTAAATAATCTCCTTCAACTGCGCATTTAGTAAGCACGTTGAGATGGTTACCCATATCGAAATTATTGTTCCAAAAAGCCGAGATGATGAAATTTTTTATCTCCGCGTATTTTTTGTCCTTTAGCGCATCTAAAAGTGGCTCTATGCAATCTTCGTCCTTTAATTGAAGAATGATCTCCGAAATTTTTTGCTTGACCTCAATTGACGAAGATGCATTGTATAGATCCAATAAGGGAAGGATTACTTCATGCGTTCCTTTAGAAGGAATTTGTTTGAGGGACTTCATTATTTCGTCATGATTTGCAGAATACAAACCAGTAATGATTTTCTCAATTGCTTTGCTCTTTTTCTTTACTGACATAGTCAGCGCAAAATTACATGAATTCTATTGATTTTTCATGTATTGTTCCTTTCAAAAGGGCTATAGAATAGCTTAAAAATACTAGCTGCCAAAAAGGCGCCAATGCTTTGAGCCAAGAGACTGAGAAAAAAAGTACCAAGGGATATTTTGGATTCTAGAAGTAGTCCAAAAGATACAGCTGGATTAAATGCGGCAAAGGTTCCAAAGTCACCAAAAGAATATGCCATTAGCATTACCGTTACTGCAATTGTAAATCCGTAAAACGAGTTCCCTTTAAGTTCTTTAGTAGTAGCAACAATCATCACCACAATAAAGAGAGCAAACGTGCCTATCGCTTCTGCGGCCATCCCCTTCAAAACCGAATAATCTGGATTCTTCACTAAGTCAACTGCAATTAGATCTTGTGAGTCTATAAAAAAAAGGAAATTTAATGCTATTGCTGAAGCTGAGCCCAAGAATTGAGCACATAAATAGCCCGTAATCAAGTGACGGTCGATTTGTTTTCTCCACCAAAAACCAAAGGTGACCAATGGGTTGAAATGAGAACGTGAAATATTTCCGAAAACATAAATCATGACCATTAAAGTCGATGATAATATGAGAGGTGCAAAACGGATGAACTCCCCATTTAGCGAAAAAGTAATGCTCAACATCAAGAAAAATGTTCCGACAAACTCAGCAGCATATTTAACAAGATCTTTTCTTTTCACCATCTAAGTCGCGCGAATATAAGGCTTGAATAAATAGCTTTAATATATCCTATATTAAGTCTGAATTACTTTGAATAAAGTAGGCCAAAAATAAAAAAGGCCTATTCAACTCGAATAGGCCTTTCTTCAATTTTAATTCTTTATTTCTTGATGATTTTTTTCGAAAGCCTTATTTCATTATTGCTTAAAACAAGCAGATATGTGGCGCTTTCTAGAAATTCCAATTGAATGGTTTTTTGCTTTGAATTCATTGATTGATCGAATACCAATTTTCCGTTTAGATCCAAAATTTGAATTCTATTAAAAGTGTATTCCGATTGGTTTTGAACGCTAAGCACATCAATAACTGGGTTAGGAAAGATGCGCACATTCTCATCAGAGATTTCTTGCAAAGAAGTGATCAGGTTGTTCTTGTGAAAATTAATGGTGCTATCGTAATAATCATAGACACCAGAGAGAATGTCCAAATCACCGTCATTGTCCACATCTTGGATAAGTGGGAATTGAGGAGCTCCATCGGTACTAACTAAACCGAGCGAATTCTGACTTGGAGCTGCAAAAGCAGGGGAATTAGCAGACCCTGTATTTTCAAAGAAATAAAAATCACCGTATTCACCGGTGGAGATCAAATCTAAATCACCGTCTCCATCAATATCTCCTAACTCTGGAACATTGATTGCGTCTGTCGGAGCTAGCCCAAAGGGATTTGTACTAACAGCAGCAAAATTGGGTGCATTTACTGTTCCTATATTTTCCTGGAAACTAAAGCCAGGATTATAGTCATATGGAAATTGTTGACCAATTAAATCAATATCTCCGTCTCCATCAATATCTCCTAGGTCAAACAAGTTGATGTACCCAGCAACTTGCAAGTTGAAAGGATTCTCAACCGGTTCTGCGAATTGCGGGTTTTCTGGACTTCCAATATTTTCGAAATAGAACCACTTATGATATTCTTCTCCAGGAGAATATTCATCATAAGAATATTCGGACAATAATAAGTCAAAGTCTCCATCTCCGTCTAAATCTGCAAGTTCACAATTTCGCAGATAAACGTATTGATAGGGACCCGCTACTGGAATTGGAATGAGGTTTTCATCTGCGTCAGAAAATAGGGGATCCTCGGCAGTTCCCACATTTTGATAATAAAGAACGCGTGTATAGTCGTATGAGCCATAGCTATAGCTTCTTTCCGTTATGATAAGATCAAAGTCTCCATCATTGTCTAAGTCTGCACTTGTTAGGATAGGAAGATTTAAGTCTGTAGGCAAGCCAAACACGCTATCAACAGGTGCTTCAAAAGACTGAGCCTGAGCGGGATTGAAGCCAAAAAAAGCGGCAATAGCTCCAAATGCTTTCCAACAATTGCCCTGAACGCGGCTAAATGAATTTTTCATAATAATTGGTCTGTTTTTGTGTCTGAATAGTAGATTTTTTATGTCCATATTTAAAATTGGTTTGATGCGTTTCTGCTGAACAATATTCGTTCCATAAAATGTTAATTTTTTGCTTCTTCGTTTTGCTTCGCCCAATAGGTGCTTTCCGGGAGCACGACACCTAACTTATGATCTTCTTTGGCGCTATTCATGATATTGGGACGAATTTTATTCGGTAAGATTTGGATATCGTAAATCTCATCAACAGAGGTATGATAGGTGATCTCACCTTGCACGCTTCCTGTTGGTAGATGGACGATCATAATTTTGGCATTTTTACTTTTTCCGGCTATGTCTAGTTTCGCGAAAGTTGAAGAGTTTTCTCTCAACTTAGATATGGCGATGAAGACATAATCCTCAATGTGTGCCATACCTCTCACAAATCCGTTTAGATTACAAATGACATCATACTTACCCTCATTGATTTGAATTTTGACAAATTCACCAGTTGCTGAGAGCAATAAGAAAAGCTCATTGTTAAATATTCTTGGGGAGTGAGGCATAGGAATGTTAGGCACAATCACTTCATTGCTATCCATATCCATTAATATACCGTCCGTTGTTACCACATCTCGCCAGCTTCTTGCAGTATTACCTTGACAAAATGCTGTCGCAAATTTTGGTTTGCCATTGACCATTGCCATTCCATTCAGGTGACATCTATCCTCAGGAGTAATTTCAGTTATGAATGGAGGCTTCCAGTATGGAGTGAAGCTGTAATCTTCTCCGATTTTAGCTATGCATGAAAATAAGGTGTTAACTGCATATAAGCCGTCATCTCCCCACATGAGATCATGAATATCCACCGGGCCAACATAATACTTAGATCGCGGCATGTAGAGTGAGTCGTAAACTTTGGGTTTAGGTGGGTAACTAAAAGCGAGTGCTTTAGAATTCTTAAATACCGTAATCTCGTCTTTGCAAGCCAAGGCCATTTTATCTCCTTGTTCTTCCAGGGCTATGCCCATTGGCTTCGGAAAAGTTCTGGGAAGCTGCACTAAATTTGATTCATTCTTTGGAGAAATGAAAACGATTTTGCCAGCTTGATACGTAGTGATCGCCAAAGTGCAATTTAACCGACTCATTAATTCCGGAACGTTTGGGCTAAAAGAGCAGGAAAATGGTGCTGTTGCTTTTTGATTATCTTGATTCATTAAAACGAAATCTTGCGTCCGTAAGGTACATCTTTAGCGCGAGTATAGGAAGGATCAAAGACTTTGTAGTTCTCGGCTTTTTCTAGTCCGTCATAAAAAGAAATAATGTCTTTTGTAGGCGTGACAATCTTTCTCGTATTCAAGTCCATCAGTGTAAAAATGAGGGTTGAGTACATTGCTAAATCGCCATTTGTCTTGTACAAATTGATTTCGAATTCAACAAATCTGTAGTCTTCTGAATTCCCTTTCAATTGCATATTCATCTTAGCCTTCTCGCCCATATGCATTTCTTTGATGAAGTAATAATGCTCATGAAAAATAACTGGTCCAATGTCTTTGCTTATCACTTTCGTACTTACTCCTGAAACATTGAAGAAATGCACTCTGCAATCAATGCAGCGCTCAACATAAGCCGAATTAGCCATATGCCTGTTGGCGTCTATGTCTGACCATCTTACTTCAAATTCGAAAAATTCTCCTTTCATGATTTCTTTTTTGGAACATAATTATAGACCACCTGAATACTCCTTGTTTGAGGTTTTGGAATCACTTTTTTGACTATTTTTTTCCTTGGTTTGCGAAAGCTAAAGTTAATCGTGCGATGTGAGGTGACTCTCACTTTACGATTTTTTGTCGGATGAAATTTCAAAAGCTTTGCGACTCTTTGTGCTTCTTCATCGCAACCATAGCCCAATTTCTTCTTGAGTCTCGTTCGCTCAACAATGCCATCTCCATTTATATCAATGACCACAACGACCGTGCCTTCGATATTGTTTTCTCCTGCTTTTTTAGGGTAGCTTAGATTTTCAGTAATGAACTTTCGCATTGCATCCCTACCGCCTGGATATTGAGGGACTTGAATGAATTTTTTTGGTTTTTTCATTTTATACAATGCGAAAATAAAGTTCAATTAGCACCGTTTTGTAGCTCCAAAGAAATGTTTTCATCTCCATCTTGATGATCAATATACATGAGAATTAATTGAAACATTTCATCGGTTGTTTTCATGTTCAGACTCAGAGGCTCCACAATTCGCTTTGGAGGAAAGAAAGCTTGATTGGGGTTTTCGGATGTATTGTCAAATTCTGCTTCTGCGACAATGGTATAGCCTTTGGGAATTACCTTAATTTTAGGAAAGGTATAGTGATATTGCCAACGAAAGTCCCATCGATCAATTTTGATTAAACGGATGGTGTCATTTTGGGGTGAAAGGGCATAGGCTTTGAATTTTGTGCCGAGCAAATGCATGTGAGGTATTATGGTTAAAAGGGAAAGATTTTTATCAGTTGTCCATTGTGTTCGAAACGAATTCTTGCTTTCTGGTTCTAGAACAAATGCCGGTTCAATAGGAGAAATTCCTAAACTTCCCAATTGCATTTCCAATAGAGGTCTATTTGGAGCCTTATCCATAAACTCTATTTCAACCGAAGATTGATCCTTACTATCTTTCGAGTTAGGTCCGTAATGAATTGATTGAATCAGCAAAGTAGATTTTCTATTCGCTTTGAATCCTCCTATTCCATCTGGATAATGTAAAGCGTTCATTCCTGGTAGGTAGTTGACCACCGAGGGTTTTAATTCTGGAAAAGAACCATCATCTTGTTCAATGCCCAATTCCAAAAATTTGCGCAGATCTGTATTTTCTTCAGCGTTCACATAGCTTTTTCCTTCAGCTAGTTTCTCTTTTTTAGTATAATCATAATTCAACCAATGTCCATTCATATGATGCACGCGTTCTCGGTTGCCTGGAATGAAAGAAACGGACTTGATGAAGGTGTCTTTTTCAAGTTCTACCGGAATCTTTACATAATAGAATTTATCCCTGTTGTCTCCTGCTAGTTCGATAGGTGAAATCATTTCGAAGCGTTGAACATGTTTTGTTTCAGAATAGAGGTCAACAGCAATATTTTCCATCCATTTTTCTTCTGCCCCTTGGCCTTCAATTTCTGTTTTCTTTTCAACCTCATTATTCTGAGCTCCTTGTTCAATCCATTTAATCAATGCATTTTTTTCAATTGAGGTCAGCTTTTTTTCGTCAATAAAATGGGTGTAATTTGAATTGGCAGGCCATGGAGGCATTACGCCATTCTCAACCACATCTTTGATCGTATTTGCTTTGCGTTTTATTTGGTCATGTGTATATAAGGTGAAAGGTGCTGCCCCACCTGGATGATGACAACCGAAACAATTTCTATGAACAATTTCTTTGACCTCAGAAAAAGGTATGCGCTTTTCTTTTTTTTCTTGACAAGAAAAAGTAAAGATCAAAATAAAGCTTAGTAATCCTATTCGATATAGCATCCGATTGGAGTAGTTTTAGTCGTATCTGGAATGCGATTATTTTTCATCGCTTTAAAGGCATCTTTCAGATAATGTTCAGTAATGACTGTTCTCTTTTTACCTAAACTCATCATCCAATTGTCTATGGCTCCTTCATAAACTAATTCTTTCTTTTCATTAAAAAGAAAAACTTCCGGTGTTACAGTGGCGCTTAAGGAATGTGTCAAAGAATAATCAGGATCTAATAGAAATTCCATTTTCAAATCATACACTTTTTTGTATTTCAAGATCTGCTTTTTAGAATAGTATTCACCAGGAAAAATGCCATAAAATGCCATGCTTTTTAAGGATGCATCTTCGAAATGTTCTCGCATATTCAGGGCGTAATTTTCGCAAAGTGGACATTCAGGTGAAAGAAAGAAAAGAACAAGTGGTCCTTCATTCTCTGAAAGAACGATTTTGTTTCCTTTCAAATTTTCCAGTTCTAATTCTTTCCAGTTCGGCCGATTTGAGCAGGAATTCAATAAAATAAGTATGTACAGGAAATAATGGACTTTCATCTTCGCAGACAAATATAAGTGCTCTTCTTTTCTATATTTAGAGAATAGAAATTTTATATGCCAGAACAACAACCTAAGGTAAGCTTGTTTCAAGCCTTTATTCCCATCCTCCTTCTTATTGGCCTATTGGCTATAAATGTAATCTACTTTGGAGGAGACTCATCCTATGGTCCAAATCAAATTGCACTTTTATTGGCAGCTGGTGCTGCAGCTTGTGTAGCTTTTTATCATAAAATCTCTTGGAAAACCATTATGCAAGAGATTGTAGATAGTATTTCAACAGCGATGCCTGCTTTAATAATCTTATTGCTAATTGGTGCCTTAGCAGGTACTTGGTTAATCAGTGGAATAGTTCCTACAATGATTTATTATGGGTTGAATATTTTGAGTCCAAAAATCTTCCTCTTCGCTACATGTATAATTTGTGCCATAGTATCCTTGGCTACAGGCAGTTCGTGGAGTACTGTAGCTACCGTAGGTGTGGCTTTATTGGGAATAGGAATAGCTTTAGGTATTCATCCTGGCTGGATAGGAGGTGCTATCATATCTGGGGCCTATTTTGGTGACAAAATGTCGCCATTATCTGATACAACCAATTTAGCGCCTGCAGTTGCGGGAACTGATTTAATTACACATATCAGATATATGCTTTATACTACGGTCCCTTCAATTAGTCTTGCGTTGATTGTATTCTTAATAGCGGGTTTTTTATTTGAAGGAGGAGCAGACCAAAATCAAATCGATGAAATGCAAATGGTTATTTCCAAGGCCTTCAATACTAACCTGCTTTTGTTTCTTGTTCCAATAGCTGTAATTATTTTGATAATCAAGAAAATGCCTGCTATTCCTGCATTATTGATTGGTGTTTTATTAGGTGCAATTGCTGCAGCAATTACGCAACCTGAAATCGTTTCAAGAATCAGTGAATCTGGAAATTATATTGAGGATGCCTACAAAGCAAGTATAGAATCCATGGCGTTAAACACAACTGATTATTTTCAATCAGAAAATGATCGGATAAATGAGATATTTAATATTCCTATTGAAGACCGATCGAACTTGCTTAAGGCTGGAGGCATGGAAGGAATGCTTAATACGGTTTGGTTAATACTATGTGCGATGATTTTCGGTGGTGCAATGCAATCTGCAGGGTTGCTTCGCAAAATTACGCAAGTTTTGTTGGCGAGAGTGCGATCAACGGGGTCCTTGGTGTTAAGAACTGCTGGTACATGTTTATTTTTTAATGCCACCGCTTCCGATCAATATGTGGCCATTGTTGTTCCTGGAAAGATGTTTGGAGATGCTTTCAAGGATAAGGGCTTGGCTCCTGAAAATTTAAGTCGAACCTTGGAAGATGCTGGAACGGTGACTTCGGTTTTAATTCCATGGAACACCTGTGGAGCAACACAAGCTGGAATACTTGGAATGAGTGTATGGACATTTGCACCTTATTGTATTTTTAATATTGTAAGTCCATTCATGACCGTTGCTTTTGCCTACCTCGGAATAAAAATTAAGGCTCTAGTTCAAAAAGAAACTATCTAGATTTCTTTTTTGTCAACCACAACAAAACGGGCAATAAAAGCAAGTCCGAGAATACGGCAAAAAATAAGGTGAGACTAACCAAGAGTCCTGTATAGAATGTCCCTTTAAAGGAAGAGATCATCAAAGACAAAAATCCTGCAACTAGGATCAAGGAAGTGAGGATGATAGCTTTGCCCGTGCCTATGAAAGTTCTCTTGATAGCGTAAAGCTCTGATCGTCCTTTTCCTAACTCAAGCCGCAATTTGCTCAAGAAGTGTATGGTATCATCGACCGCGATACCAAAGGCAATGGTAAAAATAATCGCTGTTGATACTTTAAGGTCAATTCCTGTAAAGCCCATAAAGGCAGCTACGAGAAGTAACGGAAATACATTCGGAACAAAACTGATTAAAATCATTTTGAACGACTTAAACATTAATCCTACGATTAAGGCAATGGCCAAGAACGCAATGACTAATCCTTGAATCATCGTTGCTGATAGCAGCTCATTATTTAGGTCTATCAATCGAGCCGTGCCCGTTTGTCTGACTTGAATAAGCTGGGTATTTATATTCTGATTAATAAAGTTATCAAGTCCTTCATTACGTCTTTTGATCTCCTTTGCACCCCAATCACCCATCTTGCCGAATAGTCTTCCTTCACTTTGATCTTCGGTAATCAGAGCGCGCATTTGCTTACTCTTCGCGAATCGCGACAATTGCTTAGAAACTTTGTCCAATTGCTCGTAATCATCCGGTAACTTATAAAATTCTTGAATGCCTCTGTGATTGGCTTTATTTATCATTTTTATTGCCGAAACTGGAGAGGCTATAAAACCTATTTCATAATCAGAATACAAATAGTCTTCAATCAATTCAATTTCATGAAGTACTTGAGGGTGGAATATGCTCTTGTTCTTATCAATTACGTTAATGTGCATTTCAAAAGGGCGTACACCGGCAAAAGTGTTTTCGAAGTACATGAAATCCTTCTTCAAAGGATCATTTTCCCTTAAATCTTCAAGCAAATAATTATTGACTTCAATTTTTGAAATTCCCAGGATACAAAGGGCCAAGACCCCAAGTGATCCGATAAGAACTTTTTTCTTATTGCGAATTGTCCAAAGTAAAAAGCCATGTAATTTTCGCGTCCAAAAGACTTCTAGAGGCTTCTTATCAGAAACCTTTGGTTTTTTGCTTAATAGTAAGACTGCAGGTAATAAGGTGTAGGCTAGAATATAGGCTACAAAGACTCCGGTTGCTGCTATAATTCCAAATTCCCTTAGGGGTATAATACTCGATGATAGAAGGGTTAAAAACCCAATTGCTGTCGTAATTGAGGTTAAGAATGTGGCAATGCCAATTTCTTTAAAGGCCGTTTTAAGTGCTACCAATTTTTCGCGACCCAAGCGGAGTTCATCGAAGTATTTGGATACGATATGAACGACATCACTCATTCCAACAACAAATAGTATTGTAGGAACAATAGTGAGCAAAATGTCGAATGCTTTGCCGAACATAACCATAATCCCTACCAACCAAATAACAGCTAAAAGAACAACTGTCAGGGGAACCGCTACGCCCCATTTACTGCGAAAAGCAATGACCAGAAAAAGAGTTATAAGTACAATGGAGATAGATACAAAGGTGATCAACTCCATTTCTATTCGCTCTACGAAATAGCGCTGCCCTACGGCTCTTCCTGCCAAATGTATTTCATCAAAACCGAAATCAGATACACAATCTTGCAAAGACATGCTTAAACTATCACATCTCTGTTTTGAAAGGTATTGTTCATGACTAACCAGAATTGAGAGATGCTTTCCGTCTTCAGAAAAGAAGTTGTTCAACAATTCTGGTGAATTAAAGATTTTTGTTGAGTCCGAGCTGTACTTTTCTTCTTTTTGAAAATTGAGTATTGGAACATCATAAGGCACTCCACCTGAAATTATAGGTAATTCGATATTTGTTGGACTCTTTACATCCGTTACAAATTTGAGTCGAGCAAGCGCGTTTGAAAATCGATCAATGTCAAATAGAAATTCAGCATCAAAAATTCCATTATCATTCCCAATTCCAATAAGGACAAAGTCGTTGTCTGTTTCAAATTTGTCGCGAAATTCAAGAAAGAAATCGGTTTCGGGATCATTCTGCGGGAAGAACTTCTCAAAGTCGTAATTGGTCGTTAGTTTATCTGTAATTTGGAAGCAAAAAAAAACGGTCAAAGCCGCTATACTACCTATGACCGTAAATGCAATTTTTCTAAGCTTTTTCTCTTTCATTTGCTAAAGACAAAACGAATGTACGAAGGAATTGTTTGTCATTCATATGAAATAATTCCAACTGCTTAGTCTCCTTTTTGAACCTTTTACCGAAATAAACGTACAAAGACTAACTAAATCAACTTCATCATGCCTTTATATCTCAAAGAGATATTTAGTAATAGTATTTCTAGAGCATTAATGCTTCTACTCTTTGCATTGATTCTTTTCACGGCATTCTTTACTTATTACGATTATCTCAGAACAATTGAAATTTTCGAAAAGCAAGAAAAGTCCAGATTATTGGTCATAGCGAAAACAGTAGCTTGCCAAATTGATGGAGAACAGCATTCTGCATTATACGAAGAGAACAAAAAGAAAGACGATATAAAAACCTCTGATCAAGACGAAACCTACCAAAAAATTCATGAAATTTTAAAGACCGTTAAGCAAACCAATAATCTACCAACAGATATTTATACGGCAGTCTTTAGTGAAAAGGAACAGAGCTTTAGCTTTGTCGTTACCTCAGGAGTGCGGCCATACTTTAGACATAAGTGGAAGAAATTTAATGAACGGCAAAGAGATGAAATTCATATTGGTGGAACAATTGACAAATACGAGACTGAAAATGGAATTTGGATTTCTGCTTTTGCTCCTATAAATGATCATGGAGAATCTAGAGCCATCATTCAGGTAGATACTCCATTTACTCCATTCATAAAAAGTGCACAGGAAGCAGCTCTGCAAAAGACATGGGTTATAGGCGGATTTTTAGTATTGGCATCTTTTCTATTGTATTTATTAATGGTGCGAATCATACGAAAAGAGATCAAGACCAAAAAGAAAATGGCTCTTCACAATATGCTGATTGAGAACAAGAACAAGAATATTATTGCTAGTATTAAAAGTGCCAAGAGAATACAAGAATCGATACTTCCACCATACAAGAAAATTCAAAAAGAATTTCCAGATTTTTTCGTGGTCTACAAGCCGAAAGATATTGTCAGTGGTGACTTCTTCTGGTACTATACTATTGGCGATATATCTTATTTTGCAATAGCCGACTGCACTGGACATGGAGTGCCAGGAGCGATGGTGACGATGCTTGGACAGGCAATTTTGAGAGATATCATTAAAGGGAGTGAGAATATCTCTCCTGCTGAAATTTTACATGAATTAGACGTCCGATTAGAGCGTTCGATCAATCATAAAAAATACGATATCCCTGAAGGAATGGACATTTCTATGTGCCGAATGAGCAGAAAAGACAATACCATTGAATATGCAGGGGCAATGCGTCCAATGATTAAAGTAAGAAAAGGAGACTTGGAGATAATTCCTGGAAATAAATATTCAATTGGTGGAATACTCGATAAGGAAAAGACTTTTGAGAATCGACTTGTAAATGTAGAACCAGGGGACCGCTATTATTTTTATACAGATGGCTATTGCGATCAATTCGGTGGTGAAAAAGGAAAGAAATACATGACAAAAAGGTTCAGAGAATTTGTGAGTCAATCACAGGATTTGAGAATGGAAGATCAACGTTATCTGTTTAATTACGAATTTCATCATTGGCAGCGAGAAGAAGAACAAGTAGATGATGTTTTGGTCGCAGGATTTGAAATTCCAGGTGTAGATTATTCAAAAACTTCTTTTCCTGAACTTAAAATTGTGGCATAAAAAAACCCGTTTCAATTGAAACGGGCCTTTTAGTATGCTCTTTTTTACTTATCCTTCGTCTTTCACCTCTTCAAAATCAACATCCGTGACTTCTTCGTCACCTTCGTTGGCACTTTCTGAAGAACCTGTGTTTGTCGGACCTTGATCGGCATTCTCTGCATTTGCGGCATTGTACATCTCTTGAGATGCCGCAGAAAATGCAGTATTTAACTTTTCAATTGCCGGCTTGATAACTTCAACATCTCCTGACTTATGCGCTTCCTTTAACTCTGCCAAAGCATCTTTTATTGGTTGCATTTTGTCAGCAGGAATCTTTTCTCCAAACTCATCCAATTGTTTTTCAGTTTGAAAGATTAAACTATCCGCCTTATTTACGACATCGACCTTTTCTTTTGCGGCCTTGTCAGCATCAGCATTCGCTTCTGCTTCTCTTTTCATCTTTTCGATGTCCTCATCAGAAAGTCCAGAGGAAGCTTCTATTCGAATACTTTGTTCTTTGTTCGTTGCTTTATCTTTTGCTGAAACATTGATGATTCCATTGGCATCAATGTCGAAAGTTACTTCGACTTGTGGAACTCCTCTAGGAGCTGATGGAATACCGTCTAAGTGAAAACGACCGATTGTTCTGTTATCATTGGCCATTGAACGCTCTCCTTGAAGTACATGTATTTCAACAGAAGTCTGATTGTCAGCTGCCGTAGAGAATACTTCTGACTTATTTGTAGGTATAGTTGTGTTCGCATCTATTAATCGCGTAAACACACCTCCCATTGTTTCAATTCCCAAAGACAATGGAGTAACGTCAAGAAGAAGAACATCTGTCACCTCTCCAGTTAGCACTCCACCTTGAATAGCAGCACCAAGAGAAACCACTTCGTCTGGATTAACCCCTTTAGAAGGTTCTTTTCCAAAGAATGACTTAACGGCCTCTTGAATCGCGGGAATTCGCGTAGATCCTCCTACTAATATAACATCATCAATATCGCTTTTGCTCAAACCTGCAGCTTTCAAAGCACTTTCGCATGGCTCAATTGTTCTCTTCACCAAATCGGCAGTCAATTGATCAAACTTTGCTCTAGAAAGTGATTTTACCAAGTGTTTAGGTACACCATCTACTGGCATGATATAAGGCAAATTAATTTCGCTTGAAGTTGTAGAAGACAACTCTATTTTTGCTTTTTCAGCAGCTTCTTTTAAGCGCTGCAAAGCCATTGGATCTTTTCTTAAATCAATTCCTTCATCATTCATGAATTCTTCTGCCAACCAAGAAATGATGGCTTCATCGAAATCGTCTCCTCCTAGATGCGTATCACCGTCTGTAGAAAGTACTTCAAACACTCCATCTCCTAACTCAAGAATAGAAACATCATGTGTTCCTCCTCCACAGTCAAAAACAACCACTTTGACATCTTGTGCCTTTTTGTCAAGACCATAAGCCAATGCCGCAGCTGTAGGTTCATTTATAATTCTTTTTACTTCTAAGCCAGCAATTTCTCCTGCTTCTTTGGTTGCTTGTCTCTGTGAATCGTTGAAATAGGCAGGAACTGTTATTACCGCTTCGGTAACTTTTTGCCCTAAGTAATCTTCAGCCGTTTTTTTCATCTTTTGAAGAATCATAGCTGAAATTTCTTGAGGAGTATATAACCTGTCGTCAATTTGAACACGAGGCGTATTATTATCTCCTTTGACAACTTCATAAGGAACTCTTCCAACCTCATTGGTAACTTCGTCAAAGTTGTTACCCATAAATCTTTTGATGGAGTAGATCGTCTTTGTAGGATTGGTTATGGCCTGTCTTTTTGCCGGATCCCCAATTTTTCTTTCACCATTTTCTATAAAGGCCACAACTGAAGGAGTGGTTCTTTTTCCTTCGCTATTGGTGATAACTACAGGTTCGTTACCCTCCATTACAGAAACACATGAATTTGTAGTTCCTAAGTCAATTCCAATAATCTTGCTCATTGTCTTGTATTAGAGTTTTAGTAATCTTTTAAATAATCACTGTGTCGAAGTCAATGATTATGCCATAGGAGAAATGATGGATTTCTGACAGAAAAATACTGACAAAATGTGTCAAAAAGGCAGATTAATTGCAATCAAAGCCCGTTCCGCACTGCAAAGAGCCCGAATTCGGATCGCAAAACAAATCATCCAAAGTATATTGACCACAAACCATTTCTCTCATGGAAGAAAAATTGAGGAATTTGGTTCGTGTAATGGTAAAACGGCTTGAAAAGATTCCAATACCTGGTTCACCATTGTCGCCTTTATTGATGTTAGTATACTCCGGTCTTTCTGTTACAATACTCGTTACAGGTTCGTTGACAGATAAATAATTGTGAAGGTCTTCTGCCGCCAAAGTGATTTTAAAATCTAAGCGACCGGCCTCTCTATACTGTAAGTTCGGATGAGGATCAGTCAAATTATCTATCAACGCATACCAAGCTTCACTATTAAAAGAGCGCTCTTCTGTAGCACCTCCTAGGTCATCTTCTGTAATAACATTACCAATTTCCAAATTGAAATTGCGACCAAATGTGCCATCTGTGCGCACATCGTTCCATAAATAGTTCATGGAGATATTATATCTTCTAGCGAACTCCTGGGTTGTAAATCGAACTCTCTTATCGAGATAGTTTACTGTAGGGCCTTGACCGCTTACCATAGAAATTTCAGGGTCCTGAGCCGTTGGGGAAGGTTGTTGAACAAATTGCTCACGAATTTCAACCAACCTCGTAGAACTGGTATACGTCTGGCCGTCAGCAATGACTTCAAGATGGTAGGTGTAGTCTACGTCAAAATCGATATCGCTTGAGGGAATGTAGTAGACCAATTGTTCTGGAGCAAAAAATGCTCCATCGGTATCTTTGTCAGTGATAATAATTTCATCCATCGTTGCCATACCCAAGGTAGCACCGTTTTCATTTGTCCAAAATACTTTTCCTTGCACATTGTCGAAATAAGATGAATCAGGCTCCTGCGCAAATAAAACGGCATCCCCTTCACCTAAAAAGGTTTTTTGAATTCTAAAAAACTGGGTATCTGCTGACATCTCCAAAAATCCGAAAATGACCGCAGTTTTCTCATAAGGCGCATTTAGTTCGAAATCTGTTTCACATGACGAAAAGGTCATGATTAACATAAAAAAAGCAGCAAAACCAATAAATATCCTCATATCCTCGAAATCAGATGCAAAAGTACGTTTTTATAACTGAAATTTATACAAGAAATTATGCTCTTTGAGGAATGGACTGTTTTTCGTATTGAATGGTTAGGAATAAAATAAAAGTGCAATAATCATTAGAGAAAAACTAAATTTGGGCAGATTAAAGATATTATGTCAGTACATCAGAAGGCAAAGCGAATTACTACTCATACCTTGCGCGAAATGAAAGCCCAAAACGAGAAAATAGCCATGTTAACGGCCTACGATTTTTCTATGGCGAAAATCGTTGATCAAGCTGGGATTGATATTGTATTAGTAGGAGATTCGGCTTCCAACGTTATGGCAGGTCATGAGACCACCTTGCCGATTACGCTAGATCAAATGATTTATCACGCTTCATCGGTAATTAGAGCTATCAAAAGAGCGCTCGTGGTAGTAGATATTCCTTTTGGATATTATCAGGGCAATTCAAAGGAAGCCTTGAATTCAGCTATTCGGATAATGAAAGAATCGGGAGCGCATGCAGTAAAATTAGAAGGCGGTCATGAAATTCGCGAATCCATAGAAAGAATTTTAAGTGCCGGAATTCCGGTAATGGGGCATTTAGGCCTGACACCTCAATCTATCTATAAGTTTGGTACGTATACTGTTCGTGCGAAACAGGATGACGAGGCAAAAAGATTAGTTGAAGATGCGAAGTTACTGGAGGACATTGGATGCTTTGGAATTGTGCTTGAGAAAATTCCAGCAAAACTTGCTGCACGTGTTTCTAAAACAGTTGAAATTCCTATCATCGGCATAGGGGCCGGAGCGTCTGTGGATGGACAAGTATTGGTTGTTCATGACATGCTTGGAATAACTCAGGAATTTAGTCCGCGATTTTTGAGAAGATATGCAGATCTATCAGATGTAATGACTAATGCAATTTCTTCTTATGTCAAAGACGTAAGAAATCAAGATTTCCCGAATGAATCTGAACAGTATTAAATGTATTCTTGGATAGATATCAATGAACAAAAACCCGATGATGGTCAAAAGGTACTTTGTTTCCTTCCAAATAATTTTCAATACCTCCCTGGTAAGTCAGGTGAACAAAGACATGAACCTGTTGTCATTTTGAGATATGTCGCGTCATTCTTTCAGGAAGGAAGTGTGAAGTTTGAAAAACACGGACCGCACTTCTGGTTGGGAGAGGGCTTGAGTAATCATTATTTCGAGGATGTTACGCATTGGATGCCTATGCCAAATCACCCAAGCAATGAGCTTTGAGAAACAGGTTTTATACGAAGACAATCACTTATTAATTGTCAATAAAAAATCAGGGGAATTGGTCCAAGGTGATCGTACGGGTGATGCTACTTTGATGGATAGATCAAAGGCCTACATTAAAGAAAAGTACAATAAGCCAGGCGAAGTATTTTTAGGCCTTCCTCATCGCTTAGATCGCCCAACTAGCGGCATTCTTGTGATGTGCAGAACCAGCAAGGCTTTGAGTAGAATGACGAAAATTTTCAAGGATAGGGACATCAAAAAAAAGTATTGGGCTATTGTAGGAAATGAAACACCTGCTAAACATGAACGCCTAGAGCATCGTTTGCTAAGAAATCAAAAGCAGAATAAGTCATACGTGCATCAAGGAAATAACAAGGAGGCCAAAACAGCGTCATTGGAATATGCCCATATAGGCAGTTCTGATCGATATCATCTTTTAGAAATTGAACTTCATACAGGCAGACATCATCAAATTCGCGCACAACTTGCACATATTGGTTGCCCAATTAAGGGAGACTTAAAATATGGATTTAGTAGATCAAACAAAGACGGATCAATATCTCTTCATGCTCGTACCATTTCTTTTGAACATCCTGTAAAGAAAGAATTGATTGACTTAACAGCACGTCCACCTAAAGATTCTCTTTGGGATTTCTTTGAGAAGCAACATCGCTAGTTTAAATCTCTCTAGCCTATTTGTATCACTTTTTTACCCATTTTTTAGAGAATAATTGATCGTTCAATTCGATAACTATTAAATAAGTTCCATTGGCCAGTTCAGGGCTATCAAAATTTAAACTCTGTTGGCCTGCATTTAGATTCCCGGCATATAAGGAAGCCACTTTCTTCCCATTCAAGTCCGTAATATAAATTGTGGCATTAGCTGCTTCTCCAATCGAGAAGGCCAAGGTGCTTTGACCTTCGCTAGGGTTCGGAAAGAGCTGCAATTGTATTCTGTCGATGGAAATGTCATTGTTCGAAACCGTCCCAATTAAATTGATGTCATCAAGATAAATATTGTTTCCTCCTCCAGATTCCCATCTAAACATCATTCGGAAGTTCTCTACATAGAAACTTTCTAGAATATTTGTGACTTCAATAAAATTCCATTGATCTGCTTCTGGTGCGAACGGAGCTACTTGAGGTGCACCTGTTTCAAGATCGCCATTGGCAGTTATTGTTTTCCGCAAAGACCAATTCTCTCCACAATCTTTAGAGACATATACACGTAAACGGTCATCGTCACTTTCACCCTTCTTGCTATACGCCACATAAAAACTCAATACTGCATCAGTGGCTGAAGAAAGATCAATCGTAGGGGATTGTAATTCATCTGTTTGCCCTTCTGTATTAGTGATATTGTTGATGTAAGCTGATCCTAAACCAATGTTTCCAGAAGATGAGGAAATTTCCCAAGTCACTTGACCATCCGGATTGTTAACAAACCAATCTCCAGGTATTTGCACGTTTTCAAAAGGCTCTGCAAATGGAGAAGGAAGTCCTTCATTCTCTAAAACATGAATAAATGCGGTTTTTATTTCTGTTCCACTTCCGTTAGCATTGTCAACTGTTAGCGTAACCTGATAACTGCCTGGAGTATTATAAGTTATGGTAGGGTTTTGATCCTCGGATATTGAAGGAGAACCTCCTTCAAATTCCCAGTCCCAACCTCCATCATTTCCAATGGAAATATCGGTAAAATCAATACTTTCTCCTGCGCATATTACAAATCTATTCGACTCAAAGTCAGCTGTTGGGACCTCTGTGAAACCTTGATAAAGGCTAGATTCCCAAATTCCCCTGCCAAACGTGGCTGCTCTTATTTTTTGACTCTGATCGTGAATTTCTAATTCTCTAATTACGGTATTTGGTAATCCATTCATGAATGGAGTCCAATTAACCAAAGCGTTGTCTGTGTAAAATATTCCAATGTCTGTTCCAATATAAATTCCGCCATCAGATCCGTTTTGAAACTCAATACAATTTACGGGTACATTCGGTAAATTATATGAAATGTTCTGCCAAGTCTGGCCACCATCTTCGGACATAAAAACCTTTTCACCTGAAGAGAATCCGCCATGGACAGTATAAACTCTATCTGGATTATCTGGATCGACTTCAATATATTCTACACCTACACCAGGAAG
The DNA here is from genome assembly GCA_039028335.1 of Bacteroidota bacterium. Lineage (GTDB taxonomy): Bacteria > Bacteroidota > Bacteroidia > Flavobacteriales_D > JABDKJ01 > JABDKJ01. The sequence continues at coordinate 59,838 of JBCCIF010000002.1, read as the reverse complement.
GCCTACGGTAATATTTTCCCAATTTTCACCACCATCTGTGGTTCTAAAAAGAGCTGAACTCTTGGCAGCATAGATATAATCACTGTTTGAAGGAGCAACGCGCAGTGCAAAGAAATCGCTACTTCCAAACTCAGATATTTGCGTCCAAAATCCGTTTTCATGTTTCCACACATTATCATATGCCGCAAAAACATTGTTGGGATTTTGCGGGTCAATTTCAAAAGGGGTCACCCAAGCTCCGTTTTCGTCAACTCCGTCTGAAAAGGCATTCCATGAATCCGCGCCATTCAAACTTCTGGATAGCGATCCAAAATAGATAGAACCTATCATGCGATCTTCATCATTCGGGTAAATAAGGCACTCCATGCCATCTGCCCCTAAGACATTGAACCAATTGCCTTCTTTGAAAAGAAAAGTACCATTGTCTTGTGTGCCGCCCAGGATGAGATCTGGATTAGTTTCAGATACACCAATGCGATAAAATTGAGTAATACCTAAGCCATCACTTAAATCATTCCAAGTATTCCCGTCATTTTCTGAGCGATAAATTCCTCCATCACTTCCGCAATAAATAATTCCGTTTTCAAAAGAAAGAAAATGGATATCCGCATGCGTATATCCAATCGAGTTTGGAAAAACCCAATGCGATGATATATCCCAATTGACTCCTCCGTCATCTGAAGACCAAACATTCACTCCTCCAACAAAAATGCGATCGGCATCATCAGGATCTGCCGCAATAGCGAGATCGTACCATGATTGGCCACCATCGCCATTTCCACTTTGGCTCCAGTGCAAAATATTTGGGCTATTAGAGCGCAAGTCAAACGATTCTCCTGTATCAGTTGAACGATACAATCCTAAGAATCCATCATCAGATTGATCACCAGCCACCAAATAGACATAATCCGGTTCATCTGGACTCAAAGCCATTTTAAATCTCCTCACGTTAAAGGAAGAGGGGAGTCCTTGCTCAATTTCTTCGAAACTCTCTCCTGCATTAATTGATTTAAAAAATTCATCCGTGCAGGCATAGATGATTTGATTATCGAGCGGGTGAATTGCAACATCTTCGATATTTCCACTTAACAAATTGACCCAATTATCGCCCGCATCTATGGTTTTGTACAAACCATTGCTCGTAGCGGCATAGAGTATGTCTGAGTCTTCTGGATCAAAAATCAATTCATTAAAGGTTCTACTCTGAGAGGTGTTGAACGTTAATCCAGTTTCATTCCAGCTTTGACCTCCATCTAAAGATTTTAAAACGCCTATTGAATAGGTGTCGCTGCCATCGCCATCCCCTGTTCCTATGTAAATGATGTCTTCATTATTTGGATCTATTGCGATTCCCGATATTCCGATACTCATCAGGTTATCCGTTAGCGGGGTCCAGGAATTTCCGGCATTTTCCGTTTTCCATAATCCTCCTGCAGGAGCACCGATGAAAATTGTATTGGGGTCAGAGGGTGAAACCGCGATCACATTCACACGCCCTAAACCAGGAGCGCCTGCATTGTCTGTTGGAAACACATTTGTCGGTCCGATACTCGTCCAAGAGCCTAAATTTTTTAATTGCGAATTAGCCTTATTTAGGCCCAATTTTTTAATTTCTTTCCAAGCAATATCTGCTGGTGGATGATTGCCATCTATAAGCCGAGAACGGTTGATGTATTCCCATCGCTTGAATTGTTTATACCCTTTGCCTTTTTCATAGGATTTTCCTTCCCATGCAGCATTGAATGATTCCTGAATTTCTTCGAATGAAACACTTCTTTCAATCATCGCTTCTTGCCAATCAAGAGGTTTATTTTGGGCATTCAAAGAAACAACGCTGACCAGAAAAACTATGATAAGGGTATTTATTTTTGTCATACTACAAATTTGATCAATTTGAACCTATATTCAATTACGTTAATCCCTTTATTCTGTTACTTTTAAAGACATGCAAAAACCGTATGAAAATATTCGCATTATTGAAACAGCAGACGGTTCACATACACTCTATAATGAGAGTTTAGATGAGCATTACCATTCCAAACATGGTTCAATTCAGGAATCTTTGCATGTTTTTATTGAAATGGGCCTAAAGCCAATGCTGAATGCGAAAGGGATAATTAGCTTATTAGAAATTGGTTTTGGCACAGGGTTAAATGCACTACTTACAGGGTTCAATAGAGGAAAGCTAAAACTCGACTATGTGGCATTGGAACCATTTCCTGTTCAAGATAAACTCCTCAATTCTCTCAATTACATTAAACAAATTGGGATTCAAAATGAACAACTTTATAAGGCAATTCATCAAGCCGATTGGAATGCTTGGATTGAAATATTAAAAGGATTCCGATTAATTAAGGTGCAAGAGACCATTCAAGAATATGAGCCAGATTTACTCTTCGATCTCATTTATTTTGATGCTTTTGCTCCTCGGCCTCAACCTGAAATGTGGAAGGAAGATATCTTCCAAAAATGTCACGAATTGATGGCAAAAGACGGGATTTTAGTGACGTATTGTGCAAAGGGTGAAGTGAGAAGAACAATGCAAGACTGTGGGTTTGAGGTTGAGCGATTACCTGGCCCACCAGGAAAGAGAGAAATGCTTAGAGCGAAGAAAATATGAAGAATTTTAATGTTCGCGTTTATGGGATTTGTGTGAATGAAAAGCGCGAAATTCTTTTGGTGAACGAAGAATACCAAGGAGTTAAGTTCACAAAATTTCCTGGGGGAGGACTAGAAATGGGAGAGGGGCCTATAGAATGCTTAAAACGAGAATTCAAAGAGGAGTTAGATTGGGAAATCGAAGACCTGGGGCATTTCTATACAACCGAATTCTATGTTCCTTCGGTTTTTGATGATAGTCAGGTCATCAGTATTTATTTCGAGATAAAAGGATTTGGAACGGTACTTCCGAATGAAAGCTTCTTTTGGAGGGCACTCTCGGATTTGGAAGTGGAAGATGTTACTTTTCCAATAGATCAAGAAGTTGTACGCAGAATTGGTTCTTATTTTAAATGAGGATATATTCGATATAATTCATTTAATTGCTTGGTAAGGATCGAGTTATAGGGGTCATATTTCAATCCTTTGTTAAGCCTATTTCTGGCTTCAATCAATTTTCCTTTTCTAAGGGCATAAAAAGCGGCTGCAGAATAACCCCACGAAATGTATTTTTTTTCGTGCAAATTTTCATCAGGGTCAAAACTCTGTTCAAAAGACGAGATCCAATTTGATCCTTTTGTTCCATGATTTTCGTCAAAAGCATCTGCTGCGAGTTTCATAAGCGCCCACGTTTTGTAGCTATTTAAAGAAGGGATGTTCTTGAGAAATGGGTATATATTTTCATACTTAGCAATGGTGTCTAGACTTTGATCAGTGTATGTAATATTGCTAACAAAATTCATAAAACAAGATTGGGCAAATTCTAATTTTCTCTCCGCAAAGGATTCGGATTCATGATACTTTGCAGTCAAATGAAACGCTTTCTCAAAATTTTCGTTTTGATAGTGATGAAATCCTAAAATGATGTCATATTCTTCTTGAATCTTGAATTTCAATTCTTCTTTTTCAACTTTTTCAAGCACACAATTACTGAACGATTGAAATAGATTGAAGTCCTTGTTCTCGCGTATCAATTTATCAGCTTTTATACTATACCAGGTAGGTAATTCATCAATTAATGCTTCACCTGGACCTGTGAGATTTTCCAACTTTGAAATGAAGTGGCAGAATTTCTGAATGCTGAGATTATCTTTTTCAAGAACAATTATTCGTGATAGCAAACTAGTCATATGAATCATTGATAATTCAGTATCTAATATGGAATTGGCCTTCTCAGCTTGGTGAAAAGCTCTTTCAAAGTCTTCAGATTCAGTAAAGAGAATAGAACTATTGTGATAAAGAAAACCGATCAGATCAATTGTTGAGGCTGATTTGTCATTCAAGAAATACCTTTCATAGAAATCGGGACTAGATGCTTCTTCATGAGTTATATACTTGTTTTCGACCATCATTCGTTTATACATCTCGAGATGCTTATCTTTGATCAAGTATAATCCTTGAGAAGGTAAGGTAGTCTCCATAATTATCCGATCACTTTCTGGGTAGGCGATCAAATAAACATGTGTAGGTTCTTGCCTAATCTCAAATGGAATATCCATTATTTGACATGCAAGCGAATACAAAGCAGTGGCTGTCAGACAATTGTATTTTTTTTGAAGAAAAATATCGTAAAACAAAACGTCTTCTGAATACAGCTGGAAATACTTATCGTGTATTTCCTTGTATAAGATTTGAATTTTTTTCTTGTGTTTTAGTTTATGAATCTTACCATTCAATTCTCGAGTAAAAGATTCGAAGTCGGACTTGAACTTCGAAAGCTGAGATTTGGTGGTCTTTTCATTACCAATAGTGTAGTAATAATCAAACAAATTTTCCTTTTTGTTTTCAAAAAATTCCTCTTCAGATTTTGAGAAAAAGGTGAATTCAGAGGTTTGACCGCTTAAGTTATTTCCCAAGATAAATAGAGAAATAATAAAAGTACTTGCAAAGGTGATGTAAGATGTCTTTTTTATCATTGAAGGAAGCAATTAAATTTTTCAAATATGTACTTAAGTCAATCGATTTTGAAAAGTGTTATTAGTTCTATATTAATTGAAGAAATACTTTCTTTATCATAACAAGAGTACCACTCTCCCATATTTGGGATATTCGTCATTTCTTTTTGAGCATTCAATGCTGCCTCTTTCGATTCCCAGGTGACAATGTCAACATATTTCCCTTCTGATGAACGATTCAATTCCCAAGAAATAAAACCAGGTAGCTTTTGCATCCATTCTTCAAGTATTCGGGTACCCACTTTTTTCACGTGGTCTTCATCAATTCCTTCTGCCAGCTCATAAGTGATGATATCTTTATACATAATCTTAACTTCTTTTATATCGTTCTTTTTTCAGCTTACTCGGATGAATAGGGGCCAAAAAAGAAATCAGTTCTCCATTGACTGTAGCTCCGATATAGCCCAATCCCTTTAGATAATAATAGTGAAATCGGGTTCCTTCTATCAGTGCTTCAATAACGATAAGTTTATTGTATTTGCAAAGGGGTGTTTTTAGCTTTCCTTTTTTAGAGACAATGCGGTATTTCCAATTCTCGCATTTCCTCTCCCAAGAATGACTTTTTTTGAATTTTGTATTTAACCGTATGCTCTCCATATTGGTGCAATCCTCGAATTGATACGTAATGCCATTTTTGTTTCTTAAATGCAATATTCCAATATCTCCACTTTCCCATTCTTGCTTGAAAATTTCATAGTTTTTTCCATTCATTGATTCACTCCCCATATGTGTTTCAACATAATAAGTGTCTCCCCAAATAATGAACTTCTCTTTGATATTCAGCGGGAAATATGCCCCTTTTTTATTTCCATCACAGAAATTCTGTCCTTCTATAATTTGCGAATCAATCGGGTAGATGGCAACACAAAAAATAAGAATTAGAAATGAGCGTAGTTTAAATTGATGCTTATTGAGATGGATGAATGAAGGAATCATTTATGAAAGGTTTTAATTTTAATTTAGAAGACCAAATTTTGAATGTGAATTGTAATTCGCCAACAATATGATGTAAATGCTGAGCGAATTCTTTTATTTAAACAATAATGACAACACAAATCTCAAGCCTGAAGGAGTATAAGGAGCTTTATGATGAAGCCACGAGCAACCCCTTTGATTTCTGGAAAAAAGAAGCTGACACTTTTCATTGGTTTAAACCCTTTAAACAGGTATGTGAATGGAATTTCAAGGACCCTGATGTCAAATGGTTTTTGGAAGGAAAGACGAATATTACCTATAACTGTTTGGATCGACATTTGTCTGAACGTGGCGATCAAACGGCCATCATTTGGGAGGCCAATGATCCTGATACTCCTTCAAAGCACGTTAGCTACAAAGACTTGCATGCAGAAGTTTGCAAGTGTGCAAATGGACTAAAGGCCATAGGCATAGAGAAAGGAGATCGCGTAGTGTTCTATATGCCCATGGTATTGGAATTGGCGATTGGGGTTCTGGCCTGTGCGAGAATAGGTGCAGTACATTCCGTTGTATTTGCAGGATTTTCGGCACAAGCATTGGCCGATAGAGTAGATGATGCCTCTGCGAAACTTATTATTTGTTCTGATTTCAATAGACGGGGAACTAAAAATATTCCTGTTAAATCTGTAGTGGATGATGCCATGGACAAAGGATGCAATAGTGTGGAAAAAGTTGTTGTTCAAAGAAATACAGGGGATGCTATCAATTGGTCCGATGATACTGATGTCTGGTGGCATGATATGATTGCTGGGCAATCCGAACAGTGCCCTCCTGAAGAAATGGATAGCGAAGATCTATTGTTCATTTTATATACTTCGGGTTCAACCGGTAAACCAAAAGGTGTTGTGCATAGTGTAGGAGGTTATATGGTCTATACCTGTTTCAGTTTTAAAAATGTATTTCAATACAAAGATGGTGATGTCTATTGGTGTACTGCAGATATTGGTTGGATTACAGGGCATTCTTATATAATTTATGGCCCTTTGTTGGCCGGTGCTACAAGCATGATGTTTGAAGGGGTTCCAACTTATCCCAATCCAGGACGATTTTGGCAGATATGTGAGAAGCATAAGGTTAATCAATTCTACACTGCACCAACTGCTATAAGAGCTCTTATGGCAAAGGGTGATGAGTGGCCATCGAGCTATGATTTGTCATCATTGAAAGTTCTGGGTTCGGTTGGAGAACCAATTAATGAAGAAGCATGGCATTGGTATGACAAACACATCGGTAAAGGGAAAGCTCCAATTGTGGATACCTGGTGGCAAACTGAGACAGGAGGGATAATGATTACACCACTCCCGGGTATAACGGATACCAAACCTACTTATGCTTCATACCCATTACCCGGTATTCAGCCCATTTTGGTTGATGCTGAGGGAAATGAGGTCAAAGGAAATGAGGTTGAGGGATTATTGTGTATCAAACATCCTTGGCCATCTATGATACGCACAACTTATGGAGATCATGAGCGATGTCGGCAAGTTTATTTTTCGGCCTTTGAGAATATGTACTTTACTGGAGATGGAGCTCGAAGAGATGCAGAAGGTCGTATACGCGTTATCGGAAGGGTAGATGATGTAATCAATGTTTCTGGGCACAGAATGGGAACAGCAGAAGTGGAGAATGCCATCAATGAACACCCCAATGTAATCGAATCAGCTGTCGTAGGGTTTCCTCATGATATTAAAGGTCAAGGAATTTATGCCTATGTGATAAGTCAAGGCAAAGAACTGAATGATGATTTCAAAAAGGAAATATTGAATGTTGTTTCGAAAGAAATAGGTCCAATAGCTAAACCAGACTCAATCCAATTTACCGAAGGATTGCCAAAGACCCGGTCAGGGAAAATCATGCGAAGGATACTTAGGAAAATTGCTTCGGACGATGCAGAATCTTTAGGTGATGTTTCGACATTGTTGAATCCTGAAGTTGTTGAAGAATTGATCAATGGAGCGAAATCGATTCACAGTGTATAGGATTGCTTTTATCAAAATGAACGAACGTATCCCACCATTGGAATTGCAGGAATCAAAAAACTAATAGAGGGAATTATAATCAAGCCAAAATCAAAATTGTGATTTCTTGAAATTGTTCGTATTCCATGAACCCCGAAATAATTGTTCCCTTCGAAACCATTAATGAAAAAATAATTTTCGCTCATTAGAGCAATAGAGTTGCTTATTCTGTGAGTTCCAGACGCAACAAATAAAGGAGAATTACTTAACTCACCATCGGAAAAGCCATAACCTAAACCAAGGCTTAAATTCGATTCTTTTGATCCATAAGTAGCAGATGCAAAACTTATGCCTACTATATTTTGATCAGCTCCTGCTACTATTATTGAGGCACCTGTATAGAGTTGATCACCTACTTCAAACCCAACTTTTGGATTGATAAACCAGGTTGGCCGTGCGGCTATTGTTGCCAACACATCTAGTCCTCCCCCAATTGAAAATTTTTTACTCAAACCGTAGTTGACTGAATTTAGTGTGACCAGAATATTTTGATAATAACTCTTCTTTTTTTCTAAAGGAATTGAGGAAGGTGAAAAGAAATAGCTCGTGTAGTGTTGATTTGCATAAATGTATTTTCCATCATAATTAATTGTATGAATAGAACGAATGAATTCACGTCTAATTTTCAAATCACCATTTTTAGTCTTAAGAACATAATGGTTGTCATTCACACTTTGTACATATCCAATATACTTTGAGCCATCTGACATTTCGATGATTACTTTTTCGCCATTATTCTTCTCCGCAGTATCTTGACTAATTCCAAGAATAGGAATGATAAGAATGAGAAAATGCAGTACTAGGATTCGAGTTAATTTATACATGAATATTGGATTACCTATTGAAAGCCAATGTCAGTGATAGAAAAAAAGTCTTAAAATCCGAATGTAAGGGCGGCTCCGTAACCAAGGGCGCTGAAGTCGTCATCCAATAGTAGATCAAAATCTACATCGTACTCTTCTTTGAGCGCAAAGAGTGTGTTCACATAGAGTTCAAGGTTCAGGTACTTTTTATTGTCGAGTATAACTGAAAATCCATGGCCAAGAGTTAGATTGAGCGCTGCGAATTCCGCTTTCGCTGTGAGGTCTAATGGCCAGCTGTATGAACCATCCGGCTCAAAAAGTGTATCGTTGACAGCCAAATTCGTTGGTCCGGAGAATGCGGAATATTTCAATTCTACGGGAATATAAAGACCGAGATTATTATTACCCGCATCGTAATAATGTTTGTAGCGTGCACCGAGGCTATAAAAATCATCGCCATCAAGAGAAATGGCATATTCAAAAGTTCCACCGATAAAGTTCTTTTCATCTAGAAATTTTCCACCAGCTAGCTTTAAGAAAAGGGGAGCTTCCCAATAATTATTATCTCCGTTTATGAGATAATCATCTTCTGTAAAATTAAGATCAAGCGTTAGGTAGTTATAATAGAATCCGGCCTCAAATGCGAGTTCATTATTCTTTCTTTCTTTTAATACCCTTTCCTTTTTCTTCCTCACCTCAAAGCGCTCGTTTTCTCGAAAGTGGGTATAGTCTTCTCGTCCAAATGTGTATTTGTTTCCATTGCGATCTTTAAATACAATGGTCCCAGAAGCCTCGTCAAAGGATAAAATTTCTCCTTTTATGGCACCTCCTTCTTTACGATAAATTACATCAAATACCTCATATTCAGGTTCCTCCTGGGCAAAAGATGAGAAGCTGAACAAGGCGATAAAAAGAAATAGAATATATTTTTTCATGGTGCTTTAATACACCAAATATAAGAAGAAAGCAATCAAAAGATACCTAGTCTTTTTTGAGCATAGGCATCAATTTTAGTAAAAAGACTCTGGGGTGTAAATGTGCGCCATTCTAATTCGGCGAGGTCTCCACCTTGAAGAAAATAGTTGTCAATATTGGCTTGAATAAACTCATGCAACACATGCTCTCTAAAATTTAACAAGGCTATCCATCCTTCTTCTTCAAATACCTCTTCAAACCATTCTTCGTAATAACAATCGTCAGAACCGTGAAAGTTGAGCACGTTTTCTCCAATCAAAATATACTTATTGATTCCTTCTAAAGCCAAGTGTTCTGCAATATTTCTCTTCAGAAACATAATGTCGTTATTGATGGCGTCATTCCACTCGCCAATCAATTCTATGATGCAACATCCTTGTTCGTAATCTGTAAATATGATCTTGATGAATAATGTAGGAGATCCCATATGATCCCATTGGGGATGAATATAATAGTTGTAAATTTTTTGAGAATATTCGAACTCACTGTATTCACGATCGAAAAATGGCGAACGCTCATCTTCATCGCTTGTGTAATAGTTTCTCCAATTGTAAAAGGGCTCTATTGTGTGCATCTCAATTAGTGGAACGCGAAATAAAGACTAAAAGTTTGGATTGCAAAAGGATAATGCAATTGCCTAATAAAAATTTACTTTGAGCGATGATATGCGCAAAGATCATTGCAGCAACAGATAAAGAAATTCTATAGAAGAAAAACCTTCAAATCCTTATTTCTTCTTCGCTGCATATTTTCTAGAAAAATAAAAATTGGCAATTGTTCCAAGGACACCTGGAGCTGTCCAGAGAATGATCACCGAATTACCTCTGAAAAATTGTCCAAAAAATTGTTGCCCCCCAAAAACCAAGAATGCGGTGTAAGCCGCAATTCCGGTTGATATCATTCCAATTAAGTGTTCCTGTATCCAAGTTAACTTCTTTTCTTTTCCTCTAAGATGGCGCAAAACATCAGGAATGGAAGTTAAGCCCAGACCTCCGAAAATGAACATCAGTATTTTAATGCCAGATTCAATCACGAATCCATATGATATCATTGCAATAGCGCAGAGAACAACACTTAAATTAAAGTAAAAGAGTTTCTGTTTATATTCTGGCGTGCGCCCTTTTTTTTGATTCAATATGGCAATGGCATACCAAAGCGGACCGCTGGTAATGATGGTTAAGAACCCTAAGAAAATGGCACTATTGTAATTGCCAATAATGATATTTTTGATGGAAAGAAGAGCTGCTGAGCAAACTACCACCCACATTGCCCAGACGTATAATTTTCCTGATTTGATGTGAAGTTTGCCTCCTTTTCTACTCAACATGGGTATCCAGAAAATGACAATGCTTGTGAACCCTGCTGTGATGTGTATCCCCAATAAAATTTTTATAATCCATTCCATGTCTCAAGATTTGATGAGCAAGTTTACGATGGAAAAGTATCCAATAAAAAGAAATGTGTTCAATAACATGGCTTTGTGATGACTATCAAGGGTGAGGGACGAATGTCAAGATACTGGGATAAATAACACTACCACATTAAGCAGCTGGAACATGCATTACATTTTCTTTCACTTTAGAGATATATGATCGCGAAACAGGAATGATCGGACATTCTTCATGCACGAGTGTAAGCTTTAAGCCTTGCGCGTTTCCGCTGACAGATTTGATCATATTCGGATTAACCAAAAACGAACGATGACATCTAATCAACCCCTCTGTTGAATATTTTTCTAATGCAGACGATAGGGTGCTCCTTTCAATTTCTTTTTCGAATCCGCCATGAGTTTTTCGGTATATATGAATATAGTTTTGCATAGATTCAATGGCAAATATTGATGAAATGGATGGCTTATTTATATCTATTGAAGCTATTCCGGTGTTTAGGTCTTTAGCCGAATTTTCATTTTTCTTTTGGCTTTTATTTTGATTAATTAATCCAAAGAAGGCCAATGGAAAAATGCCGATAAGGAACGTATTCAATAACATCATGAAATAAGCTTCTAATGACCATCTCTGGTCTAAACCCCAGCGCATAAATAGTAGATTGGCCAAGGCTATAGCTATGATCAGAATTATGGATTCGACTATCCAATTTCCAAAACGATAGGTTCTGCGTTTTCCGAGAAACTTATAATAAGCAATGAATATGAGGTTGAGAATGAGGCCTACGGCAAAAGTAATTCCACCAAAACAAAGAGCAATCCAGAGCATGGATCCTTTATAATTGTGCAGTCCAAAAGGGCGAAAAACGAAGAGAATAAAGCTCACGATAAAAGCAGCTATAAGCAAACCTTTGACTTCATCGTTAAGAGTTTCTGCTTGAGGATATTCTTTAAGCCAAATAGACTTTATTTTTTTTCCCATGGACATTTATCAAAAGTCCATTTTTAAAAATAGAATGCAAAACAGAATCTGAAAAATCCGCTTAGAATTTAAACGCTGGCTGATACTTTTGGTGCAGCACTTAAAATTTCAGAACTTGCCAAACTGGCAAAATCTTCAAAATTCTTAACGAACTTATCTGCAAGGTCATTGGCTTTTTTGTCGTAATCCTCTTTGTTTGTCCATGTATTCTTTGGGTTTAGAATTTCAGCAGGGACATTTGGACATTCAACAGGCATAGCCAAACCAAAAATTTCGTGATTTTGATATTGAACTTTGTTGAGATGGCCTTCTAATGCAGCAGTAATCATAGATCGCGTCCAAGAAAGTTTCAGGCGTGATCCAATTCCATAAGGACCTCCCGACCATCCTGTGTTTACTAACCAAACAGCTACGCCATGTTCATCCATTTTTTCTCCTAACATCTCAGCATATTTTGTTGGATGCAATGGAAGAAAAGGTGCTCCAAAGCAAGCAGAAAAGGCCGTTACTGGTTCCGTAATACCGGCTTCTGTACCAGCAACTTTAGCCGTATAGCCGCTAATGAAGTGATACATAGCTTGTGCTTTAGTCAACTTAGATATAGGAGGAAGAACACCAAAGGCATCGCAGGTCAAAAAGAAAATATTCCGCGGATTCTCTCCCTGGCTCGGAACCATAATGTTATCGATATGGTGTATGGGGTAGGATACACGCGTATTCTGAGTAATACTTACATCAGAATAATCAGGATCCATCGTTCCTTGTTTGAATCCAATATTCTCTAAAATCGCTCCGTGCTTAATCGCATCGAAAATTTGCGGTTCTTGCTCTCTCGTAAGGTCAATTGTCTTTGCATAACAACCGCCTTCAAAATTGAAGACTTTGTTACCTGCCCAACCATGCTCGTCATCACCAATTAACTTTCTATTTGGGTCAGATGAAAGTGTCGTTTTTCCAGTGCCCGATAAGCCAAAGAAAATAGCGGTATCACCCTGAATTCCAACATTTGCTGAACAGTGCATAGAAAGCACATTTCTTTCGAAAGGCAGGACGAAATTCAAAACAGAAAAAATTCCCTTTTTGATTTCTCCTGTATATCCAGTCCCTCCGATAATGATTTTCTTTTTGCTAAAGTTCACTATGGCAAAATTGTGCTGTCTTGTTCCATCTACCTCTGGGTTGGCCATAAAACCTGGAGCACATATCACATGCCAATCAGGTGAAAAATTTTCGAGTTCTTGACCTCTAAAACGTAAGAACATATTGTCAGCGAACATGGAAGACCAGGGGTATTCACTTACCACCCTTACTTTCAATTGATACTGATCATTGGCGCATGCGGCAGCATCCTTTACGAAAATTTCCTTTCCTTCTAAATAATCGCATATCTTTTGATCGAGTTGATCAAATTTTGCACTATCAAAAGGTTTGTTGATGTCGCCCCACCAGACATTATCCGCTGTGATTTCATCTTTGACAATGAATCGATCTTTAGGTGAACGACCTGTAAATTCGCCTGTATTAATGCATAAGGCACCATTACTGGCTAATTTGCCTTGTCCTTCACAGACTGTTTTCTCAATTAATTCTTCGGGGAGTAGGTTCCAATTTAACTTTCCACATTTAGAAAGACCTAAATAGTCTAAATTCTGTGGATTGTTTCCGAGGTTTTCCATAGAATGGGTTTATAGGACAAAGTTACAGGAATTGAAAGCGGGCATGCAAACATCTTCTTCAATTTATTTCGCTCAAGTGCTATCAATAATAGGCTGTAAATAAGTCAGTTATACAATTCGTTGAAAAGTTTTAATGTGTCAAACAGACACTAACTTTTATCTTTCAAGGATAGAAATATAAAAATCCATCCAACAATAAAAGATACTCCTCCTATCGGTGTTAGTTTCCCGACAAATCGAAAAAGCGATGGAAATTCGATTAACTCCTTTATGCTTAGGAGGTATAACGAACCGCTGAATAGAATTATTCCAAGGAAAAGAAAGAATTTAGCTTTGTTTAAAACTGAGTTAAGTGTTTTCTGTGTGGCGCCTATCACAAAGAGGGCCAGAGCATGAATGAGATGATAAAGAACACCTGTTTTATAAGCCTCAATTAGGTTTTCTGATATTTTTGCCTTTAAAAAATGGGCGCCAAAAGCGCCCAATATTATTGCAAATATCATAAGTATGGAAGAGAGGCGAATCAGGTTTTTGTGCATATCCAAAAATAAGAAAATCCCGCCCTGTTTTCACAGGACAGGATGAAACCAATTATCTGTTTTCAAGCTTTTCCATTTCTTTATCGAAAGTCTCTTTGAATTTTTCGTAATCGTAGTCTATTCTCAATCTTTCATCTTTCGAAATTCTTTCATGGTATTTAGAAACGATATCATCTCCTGACAATTCTAAAGCAACGTAGTACTTTATGTTTCCTGTTGAATTCACTTTTACAGGCTGCGAGCAAATCGTTTTTACACCTACCATATTCTGCTTAACAATTTCTCTTGTCAATCCTTCAAAGCGCTCTTCAATTTCTTCCTTGTTATTGAATTCTCTGGAATTAACATAATTGTCGATTACGCTATTAATGGTCACTTGCAAGGTTGCAGCCAGATCAGCTCGTGCATTGTTCAATGCTTTCTTTTTCGCTGTCGCTTGGTCCATGCTCTCTCCTAAACCACTTGCTCTAAAATAGTCCTTACTGCTGAAGAAATCGGGACCTGAACAATATTCTGTTATTGGAGTTTCACCTTCTGGTGCTTTAACAACTTCTTTTTTCTTTTTACATCCTGTTCCTATCATTGTGATGGCCACTAGACCTATCATTGCAATGCTTTTCATGTTCATAATTCTCATATCTCTGGGTTTTCTGAATTTCTATACTCTTTTACTTTCGAAAACTGTGCCAAAGTCTATAAAACACTGTTTATCAGATCTTTAATCATTGTTTTCTTTACTTTTTCAGCGACATTACTTAGTGCTTTTATTCCCGCTGACTCAAAATTTACATTCAATCCTTTGACATCGTGAAATGCGTTTTGATAAACAATATTTCCTTTCTTGTCGAGGACCTTGATTTCCATATCGCAATGAGCTACGTGAAAGCTATAACTTGTTCCGGCTTGTTCTGTTGAAGCCGAAAGTTGAACAATTAGATCACTCTCATTTCGATTATTACTCAATTTAAAATCTCTTTTTGTTAAACCATTTTTAATTACATTACTGATAACAGGTGATGACAAATCACTCCCTAAATTACTTTCCTTTACATCGAAGAAAAACGTGGGCTTCTGCAGCAAAATAGGAATGGATAATTTGCGGGGCTTAACGATTTTCAGTATTTCTTTTTCTATTTCGCTCGCATTACTTAACCAATGTTCAAGATCCATTTCCACTTCCAGATTTTCCTTTTTGAAGTCTTTGTCAAAGTCTTCAATCTGAACAACGGACATTCCGTTTTCATTCGTGATGAAGTGCTTTTCAGCAAGTCCTTTTTGCGAAGGATAACAAAAATCGAGTTTTGCATTTTTTAATGGATTTCCATTCTTGATTACATGAACTGCGAAATTATATCGATAGTCATTGTCCATATTCAAAATGACTTGTTCTGTAGCCGGCTGAAGACTAATGTCATTCATCATTTCTTGCAAATTGAACAAAATTTCATTTTCAAGAAAGATTTCTCCTTCAGAAGTAATTACCTTATTACTTTCACCCCAATATTCGCGTAAGGACCCTAATGCTTTTGTAAAAAGTGAAAGCGCACCTTCAACATTTCCCTCATAGCGCTGCTCTTGCCCTTTATTCAATAGATCATGGCTTATTTTGATGGATTCCTGCCTTCTTTTTTCAAAATTCTCTTTGTACAAAGCCCGATTTAATCGGTAATACACCCAATATTCAAACTCAGTTTCATAGGAGTCTACGAATTCAAAACCCTCTAAATTTTGATCGGTAAACGTTTGGATTCCCTGGCTGAATTCTTCATCAAATTTGTACTTACGATCGAGTACGTACAAGAATGAATTCGATTGGACTGTTACCTTAATCTCTGATGATAAATCTGAAAGAGCATTGTTCTTGGCCACTTTCATGTATTCATCCGGATTCCGGACTTTGCTCGCAGCCCCAATTCCAATGTACTCAAAGTCTCCCAGCGGTCTTTCTTTTATCCAAATTGGGCGATCATCATTTTTCTCGACAATTTCGGGGATAGAAGAAATCACTACTTTTTGTTTTCCACAAGAAGTAAGGAATAGCAGTATCAGTATGTATGTAATTTTCTTCACACTTAAAATTCAAGGTAATCTTCAATTTCTTTTGCCAATTCCGTGCCAATGCCATCATAATGGGCACTAATCAATTCTTCTGGAGTTAGAAGCGTCTTATTTGCTCTCAAAAGAGATTGCAATGCATCATAATCTTGCCTTCTAGTAGTTGGTTGTCCATCTTTTGAAGGAACCAATTTCTTACCCTCGCCATTAAACACTGCGTAATGAATTTCATCACTGGTCGTTTTCTCATACACTTTAGAAAAGATGATTTGTCCTGTCTCAAGCGAAGTACATTTGTACTGAACTGAAAAGGTAATTTCATTTTTATTATAGTAATCAAAATATTTGGCGGGTTTATATTTTGTTACTTGTTCTTCTTTTCCTGTTTCTTCATTTTTTACGGTTACTTGATAAGCTTCGAAAGCTTGTACCGTCTTCTTTTTCAATCTTCCAAGGCTTTGAGAATAATTCAGTATTTCTCCTGTAATCATTCCTTTCGCCCCTAGTATTTTTCCAACTTGAGCAGCTGTTCCTTCTTCAACAACCCCACTCAATCCTAATGTTTGCTCCTCAATAAGTTGATCAATATTTTCCCGATCAACCACTTTAACAAATGGATTGTCTATCGAGGTTATTTCACCTAAAATACTCGAGTGTAATTTTTCGCTTTTCGCTTTATCACTTGGAGCATGTTCAAAGGGCACCACAGCTACTGGAAATGTTCCGTAATCCAAACTGCTTTGCCATAACTCGGTTACATCACGAAATTCTGGATTCTTCTTATGAATTTGATCGAAGTATTTGTATGCCTTTCTCCATTCTTCTCGCTCGTAAGCCAGCATCCCTTTTTCATACAAAGGCTCAGCAAAAGTCAATACCTTATAATCTTGAATGTCCTTGTAAGTCGGATCGTAGCCGGAAATCTTATTGAACTTTCGTGTCGCTTCGCTGTAGTTTTTGGCTTCATACAAAGTCACGCCTTCAATGTACAATTGTTCTTTATAAACAACTACAGAACTTTCATAGCGCTCTTTGTAATGATTGGGTAATTCTAATTTTATTCCATACCCATCAACACGGTCAAAGAATAGCTTTGCAATTTCAAATTCATATACCGCCTGATCGTGATCTTCCAGCATATGTGATTTATTGAAATCATCTAATTTTTCATTCAAGGCACGCTGACCTGTTTTCTTCAGTGCAATCTTTGAATTGACATTGGTGTTTTTCTTGGCCAATGACTTCATGTACATTTCAGCTGCCTCTTCGGACATCCCTGCTTCGTCTAATTTGATGCCCTTTTTATAAAAGGACTTAGACGTGGCACATGAAATAAATGCAAATGCGATAAAGAAGAATAAGAGAAATTTCAAATTTTTCATATTGCAATAATTTGTAAGAGAAATCTCTCTGTTCGGAAAAAGATTCTCTTGGTTTCATGCTTTAAAATTCAAATGCCGTGCCAATTGTTCAAAGCCTTGAATATCAGGCACATGAATATTATTTCATGGATTCCAGTTCAAAGTAAATTTTTTTTGACAATTCTTTAATTCAATCTTGAAATAAAATATTGACAGCTGTTTTTTAGCATGAAAAGAAATCTAAATTTGAAGCATTCAATAAATCGATTGATGAAGAAGATTTTGGTAATTGGGGCAGGAAGATCAAGTTCCTCATTGATAAAATATTTAGCCGAGAATTCAAGTGAAAACAATTGGGTGTTGACGGTTACTGATAGGGAACAAAGCCTAATTGACGAGCGTTTAGAAGGACTGCAAAATGCCAAAGGACTTGTTTTCGATGCAATGAATGAGGATGAGCGAAAGCAGCAAATCAAAGAGCATGATCTCATTATTTCAATGTTACCTGCTCATTTTCACATTCACGTGGTTAAGGATTGCATAGCATTTAAGAAAGACGTTATTACACCATCATACGTTTCTGACGATATAAAGGCTTTGGATGCAGATGCTTGTGATGCTGGAATTATTATACTGAATGAAATGGGACTTGATCCAGGCTTGGATCATATGTCGGCTATGCAGATCATCGATGAGGTGAAAAATAAGGGTGGGGTAATGGAAAGCTTCAAAAGTTTCACGGGAGGATTAATAGCACCTGAGAGCGATACCAATCCATGGAATTATAAATTTACTTGGAACCCGAGAAATGTAGTCTTGGCTGGGCAGGGAGGAGCCGTTCAATATATTAGAAATGGTCGTTACAAATACATTCCTTATAACCAACTTTTCAAGCGGATAGAGAAAATACAGATTGATGGATATGGAAAATTTGATGGCTATGCCAACAGAGATTCGCTTAAATATCGATCGATTTATAATCTTGAAGACATTCCTACAATTTATCGAGGTACGCTCAGGAAATCAGGCTATTGCCGAGCTTGGGATGCGCTTGTTCAATTAGGGATGACAGATGATACATATCAGTTAGAAGGGTCGGAAAACATGACCTATCGCGATTTTACCAATTCATTTTTGGCGTATCACCCAAGTGATTCTGTCGAATTAAAATTGAAGTATGTTCTGCGTCTCGATCCTGAGGATGAGGTATTTGATAAATTAGAATGGCTGGGCTTATTTGAAAACGAGAAAGTAGGTATTGAAAATGCCAGTCCAGCTCAAATACTTCAGCAACTTTTGGAGCGGAAATGGCAATTGGAAGATGGTGATAAAGATATGATTGTCATGTGGCATCAATTCAGGTTTAGAATGGATGAAGAAGCCAAGGAAATACAGTCTTCATTGGTTTGTATTGGGGATGATGAAATCTACACAGGAATGGCCAAAACGGTGGGTCTTCCCTTAGCAATAGGAGCTAAATTGATTTTGAACGATCAAATTAACTTAAAAGGAGTACATCTGCCTACACATTCAGCAATTTATACACCTATTCTAAACGAATTGGAAAATCTTGGAATTACATTTCAGGAAAAAGAAATTGCCTAGTTTCTTTTGATGATTGTTCCTTGTGAACCAAACTTCTTGACTTTCACTTTTCTTTCTTTTTCTACGATATAGAAACTTGTGTACACGTTTTCCATTTCGCTATTTAAGTCAAGTTCAATATTATTTTGAAGCAAAGAATACTTGTCTCCCAATATATTTTCGTCAATTGTCAAAGTATAGTTTCCGTTTGGAAGATACAAGTCAAATGAACCGTCAAAATTAGTAAGCGTGCTGTAGACTTTATTGCCGTCATTTGCAGAAACTCTGATATTGGATAAATCAAAAGGTCTTTCATCTGTAACGGCTATTTCTTGTCTATTCAAAATGACATCTCCCATTACTTTTACTCCTCTTACGAATGGGATTTGAATAATCATGTCTGTTGAAATTACCAGTGAATCTGGAACCTTTGCAAACCAACCTTGCATATCTTCAAGTGGGAATGATTGCAAATAATACGTTTCATGCGGCAAGTTCTCGATCAAGGCAAAACCATTGTCATTTGTAAGAACTTCGTAGTCATTGAGCTTTAGAACGACATTGGGAACAGCAGTTTCTCCTTTATCTTGTACATCATTTCCATTCAAATCATAGAAGGTGTTGTAGGAAATATTTGAATTTTGTGGTTTAACAAATGGAATAGGAATTCCAAAGGTTTTTCTTGCTGAAACATTCAATCTAAATCCCTTGTTTACATTACTTCCAACATCATCTGAATTAATTGGCACATTCTGATAGAGATTGAGTAGATCAGCATTGTAATTGGTAATACTTACGGTATATCCAGGGTTTATACTATATCTCCATCCACTATTCGAGAAGTAAAAGAGCTCGGGAAAAATTCCTAAGAACTGTGATTTAAATCGATTGTTGTACGTATAAGAGGTGTTGGTTTCCAATATCCAATGTTGATTGTTGAACAGGTATTGGTGTGAAGCGCTAATTCTTCCCAACTGAGGCGCTTGTCCGGTAGCCGTTTGATAATCTTGTGCTGATTTATTGTTGGCACCGTAGCGATAATTACTTGTTAAGGTCAAGGTTCGAATTCGGTACAACATATTCATTCTGAAATTGAAATAGTCACCAATTTCGCTTTGACCTCTATTATCTGTATATCCTGCTTCTGAGTAAAAGGAAAGCAAAGTGTTCTTCAAATAATTCAATCTTGAAAAACGAAGAGAGAGTCCTCTTGCTTGTACATTGTAATCGAAGAATTTATTGAAATTATAGTACAATCCTGGGTTGAATGTTCCCCATCTATTTGTCGTTGTGAAAACGACTCTGTTCTGGAAAAAATCATAGCTCGAAAATGGATTGAAGAATGCCGTAGCTGGATTAAATGCATCAATATTTGCATAGTTTCCAGAATAGAATACTGACCATTTATTGCTGATTTCATATTGTACTTTAGCGTCTGAAGTAAGGATTTCAGTTGTCGAGTTTCCAAAGAATTTGGAATTGTATCGACCTCCCACATTCACAAATAATTTATTTTCAAGAAATCGAGAAGTATAGTTGAGGCCGAATAGTCCTCCTGTTTGAGGTGTCATGATTCCTCCCCATAAGAAGTTTCTCGTACTGAATCCTCCAAATGCTCCGATACTGTGTTTTTCAGCGAGACGGTAGCTTGATTGCACACTTAATACGTTACCAGATGTGCCATTCAGGCCATTTGTATAACGTCCGAGTTTTCCCATGACAAAGCCATTATTTGGGAAATTGTATTGATAATGAATACCGTATGAGTCAGTATGACCGGTTTGAAGAAATCCTTTTGAAGAGGTAAAGAATCCTCCTACCTCGTGCTGAGGATTTATGAAATAAGATCCTTTTACACCTTTTCCAACAGCAGGCATTCCTACGATTCCTCCATTGATGTTTCCAGCTTGTGCTGTCCATTCTCTCGAAAAATAACCTAAATACCATGGAATATTTCCCAAGTTCTGTGCATTCCAAAAGACTTGGTTATAATTAAGTTGAGTAAAGTAGTTTAAACTGGCATCGTTATTCAAATTCTTGTATCCGTTCATGTTGATGGACAGAAAAGGAAAGTCACCTAAAATATTCTGATAGTTAGCTTGAACATCAAGAGGTAAATCGTTTGAGCTGTATTCAGTAGCTCTCAAAACATTGGCCAGTTTTATAAGATCTATTTTCGATCCATTTCTATAATCGGTTTGACCAACAGACTTTGTTTCTTGTGTATTCATGTATACTGAATACCTTCTCGTTTGATTGTTTCTGTTTGGAATGTGTCCAAGCAGTGAAACGCGTCTGAAGTTTCTTCGGAGGTTGTCAATAGTCGCTGTATAGGTAAATGTTGTATCCTCAAATGAATCCAATTGAAAAGTGCTTGATTCACCTTCTTCAAGCTCTTCTCCATCACGACTTAATGCCAAACTGCCTTTAGCGGCAGCAGTTGTCATGAAAATCTCTTGTGGAAAAACCGAAGTATTAGAGATGTTGAAAGATAAATCCTCCCAGTTTTCTCCATGCTTAAAGTAAATTTTGTCATCGCTATTCTGTACATTCCATTGCACAGTTTTATCTGTAACACAATTGAAATGATCAGTTAGGATTTGTATGCCTTTATCATTATAGATAAATACATTTATTTGATAATTTGATTGCCCTGAAGCGATAGCCTGAGGAATGATTCGAACGGGCACATAAATGGTATCGTTTGCTTGAATTTCATACCATACATCCTTTTGTCCTACGAGTTTCCAGGAAGCGGGATGGTTGTATTCTGGAAGGATGATTTTTGCCTCTGTATTGTGATTGACAATTTTTAAAACATTTGAAAGAATTTCGCCACTTTCAGGTTTTAGTTCGGATTTGGCGAAAGAAATTTCAATACCTCGGTTCATTTTTGGAGGCTTGATGTTTAGGCTGTCTTGATTAACAAAGGGTTGTACTTGCTCTTCTGTGTTTGAAATTACTGGCGTATTTTCTTGAGTAGGAATAGTATCTGTAGAGTTGTCAATGATCTGATTGAGTGAGTCAATGGGGAATGCTGTTTCTTCTGTTTGTGCGCTAACAAAAGATACGCTTAAAAGCAGAAGAAAAGCCAAAAAGAGTTTAAGGTAAATGTTTTTCATGGTTGGCTTAGATCATAGGTTTTCTTCAAGATGAAAACGCACACTCATTTCATATATACCGGGATTGTAATTGAGCGTAGGTCGCACTCGAATATCCACGGTGAATGTGAATTCATCATAATTGGTATTGAAATCTCCAGGACCGTTTACATTGCTTGTACATGAACCTGCGGGCGTTACAGGTAACATGGATTGAATGATATCCATAATATCACCGTTATTGGTAAAGGTCTGAAATGTCCCGTTTAAAGGAGACGTAGCGCATGTGTTGCGAATTCTAATTTCAAGAATATCTAGATCTGGATTGTCAGAGCTTCCACTTCCGTATTGAAACAATTCTTCCCATTCATCGATGGGTGTTCCTGCTCCAGGATTATTAAATACTTCCATGTTAAGGAACCAACTGCAATCGGGATCCGGTACAGCTTGGTGATCGACTTTTACTCTGAGCGTAAGTGCATTGTTTAATGTTACACCTCCATTATACTTCGAAAAATCATCGAAAGTAATCATAGCATTGGTGCTTCCATCAACGCTCAACTCGACATTGCCACAGTGAATCTGAGCACTGAATGGCAAAACTAGTAGAAGGAAAAGACCGACTATGGTTTGTTTTAAAGGTGACATTAAAAATAGTTTAAGGTGAAAGAAAAAATTCAAAGCCGACTGACTTCAGCCGGCTTTGATAATTCTTTTTATTGGTCTTCCAACAATACGTACTGTACGTACATTGTATAGACACCTGGCTGCGCATAAGCAGTCGCAGAAACTGTAGATAAATCTTCAGCTGTTACCCCATCTTCGTTAAATGCCATTGGGAAAATAGCAGGAAGACCAGGTAAAATTCTGTAATCAACTGTGTAGTAGTAATCAGATGCTGTTCCAGTTTGAGTCATCCAAGAACCACCAACCATAGCATCAGTACCAGGAGTACCAGATGTTCCAGAGTGACCTGCGATATACTTACCGTTTACACCAGGAGGTGTATTAGTACCACCGTTTACGTACAAGCTGTTTCCTCCAGAAGCAGTAGCTGCTGGTGAGAATGCTTGGTTGTAATCTGGGAAACTAGTTGCAACACCTGCTCCAGAGTTAGCTCTGTTTTGTCTCAATTCTACAAGACTCATAGGTAAGTTTGCTTGTGCTCCAGAAGTTACACCTCCAGAACCGTAAACCAATTGTTGGTCCCAGCACTCAGCGCAATTCGTTCCATTAGATCTACCTACAGCATAAAGGTCCCAAGATACACTTGAGCTTACTTTTAATTCTGTAGCTGCATACTGAGTAATACCTCTGTAGTACTCTTCAATTTCATCGAATACAAATTCGAGCTGGTTTGGGGTTTTCATGTCAAGTTGAAGAACTGGCTGTAATTCCATTGTAATCGTTACATCCTGCTCATCAATCAACTGTGCGTTTGCCGTCTGGAAGCAGAATCCTGCAACCACCGCCAACATCATAAGTTTCAACTTTCTCATAACATTAAATTTTAAAGGGTTTAGTAAACATTTGTTTTATAAAAATTATTTGATCTCAAATTCTAATTCCGCTGCTTCGATTTCCTCTTGGTTGCCATAATCTATGACCCCTACAGCAGAATACTTTCCGTTTTTCAAATGTTCGGGTAGTTCAAAACTGAAAACGCGGGTGAGGTCGGGAACGATGGTGAAAGATTTCACCAAAAGTTTCTCTTGTTCACCGTTGTTCAAGTTGGTTAATTCAACATAAGCTTTGCAATAGGCAATTCCAGTGCCTACATTCTTCGCATCTATGTTGACAAAATAGTTTTCATCTTTTTGTTCAATTAAAAAATCTTGAATTTCAACTTCATTGGTTGAAACACCGGGAGGGTTTTGATAAAGAAAAACGCCAAAAGCCAGAGTAGGAACGATACCAAATGAAATTTGGTCGCTGTTGTTCTGGTCGTATTCAAGTGTTTTTCTTTCTGCTGCTTCTTCGATCATCATGATTCCCCAAGCTGCTTTTTTTCCCGCTTCGTCATCGGGAACATCAATGGTAATGGTGACTTCTTTTTTCTCACCGGGGGCCACTTCAATAAATGATGGAGAAACACTTACCCAATTGGAAATTCCATATTTACCATTACCGGGTTCTACGAATTGACTTTTACCGAACTGGTTCATGTTAAAGTCATTGAATTTTACACGAAATGCCTTGGCCTCTTCAGTATCATTATTGATTTTAATCTGATGAGTCTTCGACTTACCAGGCATTACATTAAATCGTACACGTGAAGGAGAAATGGCAACACCGGACGTGCTGACATTGATTGTATATACTTCCTCAGAGGTTTTCTTTTCCTCTTTCGGTTCATAAATATTTTCTGCTGCTTGCCCTTGGTTAATAAGGCATACGAACAATAGTGTGGATAGTATTTTGAACATAAATAGGTTTATTAGGTTGCTTGCTTATACTGAAGTAGAAATTTTTTGTTTCGACAAATGGGTAATATTCTGAATCCCTAGGGCGATTAAATCAAAAAGTTCCCTTGCGGAGATTATCAGAATATAATAAGGTAATCTTTCAGTAAGGCCTTATATTCTGGGGTGTAAGAATGTCTTTCTTTTTTTTCGATGATCAGTTGATCCTTTTGAACCTCTTCATCAGATGTGGATAAAGAAAGTGCAATTCGATGTGGAGGTAAATGTGATTTAGGTTTAATATGTGTGATTCTCAAGGGGAAAAGGCCAGATTTTTCGGCTCGAAGAAGCACCTCTTCCAATTGATCAATCGGAAAGATGCACGAGAATCGACCTGCTGATGAAAGATGTTCTGAAATTTTTGGGAGCCAGTCCTTCCAATCTATTAAGCCTTGTCGAGCAAGAATTCGGCTCTCCCCTTTTGCGTCATACTGTTGATGATAGAAGGGGGGATTGCTAATGATGAGGTCATACTTATTCGAAGAGGACCAATCTTCAAATCGACTTTCAATTACGTTTATTTGTTGGTTAAAAGGGGAGTTCTCTACATTCTCCGTGGCTTCTTCTATTGCCGCTTTGTCGATATCGATAGCATCAATAAAGAGTTCTGATTTTTTTTGCGCCAACATTAAAGCAAGCAATCCGCAGCCTGTTCCAATATCCAATGCTTTTCTCGCTTCTTCAACTTCTGTCCATGCTCCAATTAAATTTCCATCTGTGCCAACTTTCATTGCCGACTTTTCATGTTTGACAGAAAATTGTTTGAAGCGGAAGATCATTTTTAATGACGAGGGGAAGGATTCAATAATAATAAATATAGATGAGTACTAGTCATTCATCTCAATCAATCCTTCAGGTAAATCAACTTCAATTCTTTTTTTTGAAGAGTTAATTTCAATAATAAATTCATCTTGGTAAGGAATAAGGATTTCGCGTTCTCCCTGATCAACACGAATGAGCGGATTACTGCTGTGTTCGATGACATCTTCTACATTTCCCAATTCACCGTCTTTTTGGTCAACGACCAAAAAGCCTAGAATTTCATGACCATGAAATTCTCCTTCTTCCTTGGGAAGAAATGAATTAGGCGCAAAGATTTCTTTTTTTACAAGTTTTTTAGCCTCTGCTTCGTTGTCAACATCTTCGAACTTGATACGCAGCATCCCTTTGGATCCAAATTGGATGGATTCAATAAAAAATGGAACCAATTCCCCTTCAATAGCAAGGAACATTGATTCCATTTCTAAATACATTTCAGGGTCCTTTACATACAATCGAATGTAGAGTTCTCCCTTGTAACTGTATAGCCTAGCGACCTTACCTATATAGTAATGTCCTTCGAAGGCCATAAAAATTATTCTTCTTCAGAAGCAGCCTCTTCGGCTTGTTCTTCTGCTACTTCAGCGGCAGCTTCAGCAGCATCTTCAGCGGCCTCTGCAGCTTCTTCTGCATCTTCTTTTGCTTCTTCTGCATCCTCTTTCGCTTCTGCAGCATCTTCAGCTGCTTCCTCAGCAGCTTCGGTTGCAGCATCCGCAGCTTCTACTGCTTTCTCAGCAGCTTCAACAGCTTCAGCTGTTCCTTCTTCAGCAGCAGCTTCAACGGCCTCTTCAGCTTTTTCTGTCGCTTCTTCAGCGATGTCAGCAGCAGCTTCAGCCGCAGTTTCAGCTTCTTTTGCCGCGTCTTCCGCAACTTCAGCAACTTCTTCAGCAACGGCAGCAGCTTCTTCGGCAGCTTCAGCAGCTTCGGCAGCGATTTCTGCATTGCCATCTTCAGCAGCAGCCTCGGCTACATCAGCCATGGCTTCTGCTTGCTCAGCAGCATCTTCTGCAATATCACCTGCTTCATCTGCAACGTCAGCGGCATCTTCTGCTTCTCCAGCAGCAGCGGCAGCAATAACACCTGCAGCAGCAGCTTGCTTAGCCAAGATTTCAGCACTTCGTTTGTCTGCTATGGCTTTTTCGGCTTTCATTCTTTCGGCCAATTCAGCATCTGCAGAAGCAATCAATCCTTCTCTTTTCGCTTTAATTTTAGATTCTTTCTCTTCCATCCAAGAAGCAAATCTCTTTTCTGCTTCATCTTCTGAGAATGCACCTTTTTTGACTCCATTCAACAAGTGATTTTTATGCATCACTCCTTTGTATGACAAAATAGCTCGCATGGTATCTGTTGGTTGAGCACCAACTTGCAACCAATAAAGTGCGCGGTCAAAATCGAGATTAATAGTCGCTGGGTTGGTGTTCGGGTCATATTCTCCCAAACGCTCAATGTACTTTCCATCTCTCTTTTCTCTGCCGTCTACGGCTACGATATAATAATAAGGGTAACGCTTCTTTCCGTGTCTCTGAAGCCTGATTTTTGTAGGCATTATTAATTCTTTTAAAAGGGTCCTAAACCCGGTTAACTAATTTGTTTATTTTTCGATTTCTATCGAGTCCCAAAATTTTTGGGAGCGCGAATATCGCTAAATCCATAGAAATATCTAAACTTTAACGAACTTATTTTAAGAGGGTTGTGATCATTAACACAGAATTAATTAGAACCATAGAAGAGCGCGTCAAAAAGCGTTTTGAAAGCGATACATCAGGCCATGACTATTTTCACATTCAACGAGTCGTAAAGCTGTCTAAACACATAGCCAAAAGTGAGCATGCTGATGTGATGAAATGTGAAATCATTGCATGGCTGCATGAGATGGATGACTACAAGCTAATTGAAGGAAGCGGACACGCCAGAAGGCTTATTGAAGAATTGGGATTGCCGAAACAAGAAGTCCAATTTTTCGAAGGTGCATGCGATGAGATTTCTTTCAAGGGCAATGGAGTCAACTCAAAACCAAGCTCATTAGAAGCACAGGTGGTTCAAGATGCCGATCGCTTAGATGCCATTGGAGCGATTGGATTGGCGCGCACTTTTGCATATGGAGGAAAAAAAGGTCAAGCCATTTTTGACCCAGATCTGAAGGCTCAGTTTTTTGATAGTTTTGAAAAGTATAAGAATGCAAAAACGAGCACTATCAATCATTTCCACGAGAAACTTTTATTGCTTAAAGATTTAATGAACACAAAAGAAGGTAAACGTATTGCAGAAGAGCGTCATGCTTATCTGCTAGATTATCTCGATCGCTTTATCTTAGAATGGGAAGGGAAGGATTTTTAATTCGTTTTAGGAAAAGAATAAGGGATTCATTTTATTCCTTCCTTGATCCCGAAATATTGCTTGCCGAGTTTTGAATGTCTTTCTATAGGAGATGCAGCGTTTTGTTAGTATCTAAAATTGACGAGAATAGCTCATTCTTGGCAGAAAAATTACCTTTGAAATAGAACTACAAATTCGACTCAATGTTCCTCATCTACGATACAGAAACGACTGGATTTCCAGCCTATTTTGATGCACCATATTCAGATCTTCAGGCTTATGATTCCTGTCGAATGGTGCAATTGGCCTGGCAGCTTCATGATGCAAAGGGGGACTTGATTGAAGTCAAGAACTTTATCGTCAAACCGGACGGTTTTGACATTCCATATAATTCCGAGCAAATTCATGGGATTTCAACAGAACGGGCGATAAAACAAGGTGTTGATGTTCATCAGGTACTTGAGGAGTTTAACCGAGCATTACAAAAAGCACAATTTAATGTCGGGCATAATATTGGTTTCGACATAAACGTTGTTGGTTCTGAAATGCACCGCTATGGTGTGTTAAGCTCTATTCGCGATATAGGACTTGTCGACACCATGAAGAGCACCGTAGATTTCTGTGCATTACCAGGAGGCAAAGGAGGTAAATTCAAATTCCCCAAACTAGAGGAGTTGCATCACAAATTATTTAATGAGGGATTTGATGCTGCTCATAATGCCAGTGCCGATGTGGAGGCCACCGCCCGTTGTTTTCTGGAACTGATTCGCGTAGATGTTTTAAAAAACGAGGTGCTTGATTGGAATGAAATCGATCGCGCAGAATTCAAAACGAATAATCCTGATGTAATTCAGGCCATAGGCCTAAACATACAACCTTATACGCCCTTGTCTGAGGAAGCCCTCGAGGAAGAAGGAGATGTGATTGATGAGTATGGAAAAGTCAGCGATGTTCAACAAAGCACAGGAGAATTTTTTCATATTCATAACCATACAGGCTTTTCCGTATTGCAATCCACCACCAATGTCAAATCTTTGGTAGCAAAGGCCAAAGAATTAAAAATGCCGGCTGTTGCATTTTCTGATCACGGTAATCTATACGGTGCATTTCAGTTCGTAAATGCATGTGAGCAGAATGAGATTCTCGGTATTGTGGGAATAGAATTGAATGTGTGCAAAGATCATAGCAATAAGTCCGTCAAAGACAACGGCTTTCCAACAGTGTTATTGGCCAAGAATTTTCAAGGATATAAGAACCTGATCAAATTGGCTTCCAAAGCTTATGTAGATGGCTTTTATTATGTGCCTCGGGTTGACAGAAAGTTAATTGAGGAATTCAAGGAAGATTTAATGGTCATTTCAGGCGGGATTTTTGGAGAGATTTCCTCTTTAATATTGAATGTTGGGGAGAAGCAGGCACAAGAAGCCTGTTTGTGGTGGAGCCAGACTTTTGGAGATGATTTTTATCTCGAGCTAAATCGTCATGGTTTGCCAGAAGAAGATCGCGTAAATATGATCTTACAAAAATTTGCACGCGAGATGGATGTGAAGATGATAGCGGCAAATAACACCTATTATATTGATAAGGAAGACGCGAATGCGCATGATATTCTTCTTTGTGTGAAAGACGCAGAGAATCAATCAACACCAAAAAAGTACACAGGAAAGAGGGGGCGTGATTACAGATTTGGATTTCCGAATGAGGAGTTTTATTTCAAGTCGAGTGACGAAATGCGCGCTCTTTTCGCAGATTTACCTGAATGCATAGACAATTTAAGCGGGCTTCTTGAAAAATTTGAACCCTACACGCTCCGTCATGATGTGCTCTTACCAAAATTTGATATTCCAGAAGAATTCAGAGATGCACAAGATGATGCTGACGATGGAAATCGAGGAGAAAACAATTACCTCAGACATTTGACGCATGAAGGCGCGAAAAAGCGCTATGGAGAAATAAGTGAAGAGATTAAGAACAGGTTGGATTTTGAGTTATCCGTAATCGAGAATACAGGTTATCCGGGATATTTCTTGATCGTTCAAGACTTCACCTCTCAAGCCAGGAAAATGGGCGTTTCTGTTGGGCCGGGCAGAGGAAGTGCTGCAGGGTCTGCAGTTGCCTATTGTATTGGGATTACGAATGTCGATCCGATCAAATACGATCTCCTGTTCGAGCGTTTTCTCAATCCGGAAAGGGTTTCACTTCCCGATATCGATATTGATTTTGACGATCGCGGCCGCGATAAGATTATAGAATGGGTAGTCAATAAGTATGGTGCATCTAATGTAGCACAGATCATAACTTTTGGTACTATGGCAGCCAAGTCTTCTATTCGAGATACTGCGAGGGTTATGGAATTGCCATTAAGTGATGCTGATCGAATTGCGAAACTGATTCCTGACTTTACATCTCTAAAGAAATTATTCTCTTTTGATGATAAGGAATTGAAACATCGCTTTCAGAACGAGCAATACGATAAGGTTCAGCAGTTCATGAAGATTGCCAATGGAAAGGAAGAGTCTGCCGACACCATTGCTCAAGCAAGAGTTATTGAAGGATCGGTGCGAAATACGGGTATACACGCATGTGGTGTAATCATCACGCCTGAGGACCTGACCAATTTAGTGCCTGTTGCAACGGCCAAAGATTCGGACATGGTTTGTACCCAGTTTGACAACTCTGTTGTGGAGGATGCAGGCTTGTTGAAAATGGATTTTCTGGGATTGAAAACCCTCACAATCATTGATGATGCGATTGCTTTGGTAAAGCAAAATCACAATATTGAAATTATTGCCGATGATATCCCTCTCGATGATATAAAAACCTATGAGCTATTTCAAAGAGGAGAAACGGTAGGTATATTTCAATATGAATCCGATGGGATGAGAAAGCATATGAAGGATTTGAAACCTGATAAGTTTGATGATCTCATTGCTATGAATGCCCTTTATCGACCAGGACCTTTGGCTTATATTCCATCTTTCATTAAGCGGAAACACGGACAAGAAGAAATCAAGTACGATCTTGAGGATTGCAAAGAACACTTAGAAGCGACATATGGTATCACGGTCTATCAGGAGCAGGTAATGCTCTTATCACAAAAGTTGGCCAATTTTACCAAGGGTGAAGCCGATGTCCTTAGAAAGGCCATGGGGAAAAAGAAAAAGGATGTTCTGGATAAAATGTTCCCAAAGTTTCTTGATGGTTGCCAATCCAATGGGCATCCCGAAGATAAGGTCAATAAGATTTGGAAAGATTGGGAAGCTTTTGCTTCCTATGCCTTCAATAAGTCACATTCTACCTGCTATGCTTTGTTGGGCTATCAAACTGCATACCTCAAAGCAAATTATCCAGCAGAATTTATGGCCTCTCTCCTGAGTAATAACCTCAATCAAATTAAGACCGTTGAGAAATTCATGCAGGAATCCAAAAAAATGGGAATCCCTGTGTTGGGTCCCTGTGTAAACGAAAGTGATTACCTTTTTACGGTCAACAAAAAGGGAGAAATCCGCTTTGGTATGGGGGCAATCAAGGGAGTTGGTTCGAATGCGGTCGAGAGTATTGTTGATGAACGAAATAAGGACGGTAAGTACAGCGATTGTTTTGATTTGGTCTCGCGAATTGATTTGAGAGCTGCGAATAAACGCAGCATTGAGAATTTGATCGTAGGAGGAGCATTTGATTGTTTTGGATTGATGCGCTCAAAATATATCGTGCCTTACGATGGAGAGCGGACTTTTATGGAAGATATGATGAAGTTTGGGCAAGCGCTTCGTGCCAATGATGAACGCCCGCCTGATTTATTTGGAGATTCCCTGGAAGTAGAAATCAGAAAACCTGAAGTTCCAGAGGTAGAAAACATTTGGTCGACTTTAGAGATGTTGAGAAAAGAAAAAGAGGTTATTGGAATTTATGTATCTGGGCATCCTTTAGATGATTTTAAGAAGCAAGTAGAGCATTTTGCTCAAGGAGATTTATCCGTCATGTCCGATATCGAACGATATGTGAATACATTATTCAAACTCCCCGGCATGGTCACTAAAGTCAATCATCGGGTAACTAAAAAGGGTAAGCCTTTTGGAAGTTTTGAAATGGAAGACTACAAGTCCACGCATGAATTTGTGTTATTTGGCGAAGACTATTTGCGTATGAAACATTTCTTCCAAATCGGGAATTTTCTCATGATTAACGGAAGAGTTCAAAAACACAGGTTTCGAGAAGGGGAAGTTGAGTTCAAAATAACTGGAATTGAATTGCTTTCAGAGATAATGGGAGCTTCAACGAAAGAGGTGAAAATATCTTTAAGGTTAAGTGATTTAAATCAAGACTTTGTCGGTCAATTGAATGACTTAGTTAAAGCCAATCAAGGGAATTGTAATTTGAAATTTGAGGTCTTTGATTTGGAAGGAAAATCAATTTCCATGCCTTCAAAGTCCAAAAAGATAGAAGCAAGTAATGATTTCTTGCAAGCTTTGGATGCATTTGAAAACGTCAAGTACTCTTTGAATTGAGGTTCTACTAATCTTTTAAGTATTCCGGGTTTGAAAACCTTAGGCCGACAATATTTATGAGTTAAAAATTCTAATGCAGCATTGAATACTGCAATTTTGTCAGCTTTTTAACATTGGCAGGCAATTTGAGTGAACAATTTGTGAGAATTAACTTTTGTATACGTAACGTTCTCACATTTAAAATTTACATTTGATTATAGAATTGAAAATTATTTAGAATTATGGCATTAGAATTTACAGGCGCTAATTTTGAAGAATTGGCATTGAATTCAGACAAACCAGTAATGGTAGATTTTTGGGCAGAATGGTGCGGACCATGCAGAATGGTAGGTCCAATAGTTGATGAACTGGCATCTGAATATGAAGGAAAGGCTGTTGTTGGAAAAGTGAACGTGGACAATGACCCTGAAATCTCAGCCAAATACGGTGTAAGAAATATTCCTACCATTTTATTCTTGAAGAATGGAGAGGTAGTAGATAAATCCGTAGGTGCAGTACCCAAGAATGTATTGTCAGATAAGATTGACGCACATTTGTAGAAGACTTAACATGATTGTTCAACCCTGTTGTCTTTCGATGAAACGCGGAAGATGGCAGGGTTTTTTTATGCTCTCTTTATTCAGCTATGTGCTTGTTCTAAGTGCTTGTAGTGAATCAAACAGTAAATCCAGCGCAGATTCATCTAATACCCAAAGAATAGAAGAAGAAGAAAATTCGTTTGAAGCCTTAGATCATTCTATTGATTCTTTGGGACAAAACATCAGAGCCAATACGACTCATTCGCTACCTGAGCAAAATCCTCAATTCAACACAGAGCGATGTCCGGTGTGGCTTGAAGAAGTGTTTGCGAGCAAGAAAGGGAATGAATTTGTGCCTATTGAACTCGAAGATTGCTTTCTTGCTTTTGATTCTATTCTTTGCGCATTTGTTCGTGGAAATTCAGGAGTGCATTCTGAACTTCATTTATATACATTCAAAGATTCCATTGAACTGGATAGAGCCTTGATTGAAGAGTTTACAGACCATGATTTGGGCAGCACTTTTTATAGCGAAATAAAATTTCAGAGAAAGAACCTTACTTCCTTTTATATTCAGGAATTCAATTTTTCTGTACCAGAAAACGAACTAATTAATGGTCACCTTCCGCAAGACAAAATTTTATATGATTTTGAATTAGAACAAACTATTGAGAAGTACCTTCTTCAAATAAGCCCTGAGGGGAAAATCGTCAATGAGGGTTGAAAAAATTGTTTACCTTGGTCTAAAATCGACCAAACATTGTTCTCTACTAGCCAAGTATACGGCTCTCTCTTCATTATTTTGCTATTGTCCATTGGCCCTTTATATGGTCAATATCCTGAATTAGGTGTTGGATTAATTTCTGGCGACCTTAAAGATAAAGCGATTGCAGTTGTGAGGTATGACAGAAATGAACTTGATTTCAGCAATGCATCAAAAACCCGAATCAAGAAGGAATATGCCATAACTGTGCTTAATAAATCTGGAAAGAAACACCTTTCATTTTACAAAGGATATAAAGAAGGCAGCGACAAGGTAAAATCCATAAAAATAGAGTTAATTGATCCTTTTGGTCAAGTATTGGAAAGTTATACCAATAAAGATATTGAAGATCGAGCTTCTTATGATGGCTTTTCTGTATTTACAGATTTTCGAGTAAAATATTTGGCTTTGGAGGCTGCGCGTTACCCGATAACCATGAAGTATTCATATGTAATTGAGCGTAAAAATACCTTCCCCCCGAATTGGTATCCGGTACCTTCATACGGAGTCTCTGTAGAGCATTCCAGTTATCGCATCGTTTCAAGTCAACTCGATGATTTTAGTATTCAGTCAAAGAATATGGAGGATGAGAAATGGAAAATATCTGAGCAGCACTTTGAATTGCGCGATTTTAAAGCAAAGCAAAGAGAACGTTATTCTCCTGGCTTCAGAGATATATTCCCTATTGTTTATGTACGTCCATCTTCTTTTACTTTCGAGGGATTCGAAGGAAATTATTCTAACTGGCAAGAATTTGGAAATTGGCGGCATCAAAATTTCTTGATGGGCAGGGATAATTTGAGTCGAACAATTTTATCCGATATCCAACCTTACGTAAAAGATTCTAGCGATCCTTATGAAATTGCAAAGGGGGTATATGAATTTATCCAAGAAACAACCCGCTATGTCAGTATAAGTTTGGATGAAGGTGCAATTCAACCGATGTTCAGTAGTGAAGTTCACAGCAAGAAATATGGGGATTGTAAAGCGTTAAGCTTTTACATGAAATCGATACTGGAACTATATAATATCAAGTCAAATTATGTCGAGATTCATGCAGAATCAGATGAGCTCGTATCCTATTTGCCCGATTTTGCATCCTCTACACAGGGAAATCATATCATACTTGCGATCCCATTTGAGGAGGATACAGTTTGGGTTGACTGCACATCTAAAAGACTTCCCTTTAATTTTTTAGGGGATTTTACTGATGACCGATTATGTTTGAGCATTGATCATAAGGGTCACGGAGAAATTGTTCGTACGCCAAGATACGATTTTAATAGAAATCAAATTTGTGATTCTATTCATATTAAATTGGAAAAGGATCTCACTCGCTTAAATGTTGAAAGGAATTTTGTCGGAATTCCCATGGCCAATTTTTCTGGTATTTTGGACCTAGAAAGCGAAGAGAAAATGGAATACGCTTTGAAAAGCATGCATAAAGACTTTACGCAGACTAGAGTTGAAGGGCCAATTTCTTGTTCAAAGAGTGAAAAGAATGATTTGTTGCTCAATATGGATTATTCCATACATGCAAATAATATGAGGATTCATGCGGGAAAATATGTGATGCTTCCTTTAAATGTACTACCATTTGAAATCCCTAATTTGGGAAAGAAGAAAGACAGAAAGAGATCTATTGTATTTCCGAGATCTAAAGCGTATAAATCATTCATTGAAATAGAAATTCCAGATCACTTGCGATTTGCTGATTTTAAAGGTGAAAAGCATATGATTAGCGATTTTGCGGATTATAGCTTATCGCTTTTGATACAAGAAAATAAAGTGATAGTCGAACGTGAGTTTCGATTGAAAAAAGGAACCTTCTCCAAAGATTTATATCCCGAGATTCAAGAATTCTTTAAAACCGTAAAACAAAATGAAACTTTACCCTGCATTTTTGAGACTGCTGCTCCTTAGTGCCTTATTCTCTTTGCCGCCAGAAAAGATTTTTTCGCAAGAAATAGAAGAGGTTACACTTGAAGATTTAATGGAGAAAGAACATCCAGTTCATCAAGCATCTGCAAAATATATATTCTCTAATTGTGATGTGAAATTAAATGAGAATGCTGCGGGATTTACAGTAGATATTAATGTTCACCAAAGGATCAAGATTTATGATGAAAAGGGATTGGACTATGCCAATTTTGAGATTCCATTATACATAGGGAAGGCTGGATCCAAAGAAAAACTGATTCAAATTAAAACCAAAGTTTACAATCTAACAGAGACGGGGAAAATAATGGCCTCGGGCATGGATAAAAAAGAAATTTATGAAGAGGAAGAGAAAAAATATTTGATAAAGAAATTTGCGTTGCCTAAGGTTAAGCAAGGATCAATTATCGAAGTAGACTATACGATTCGGTCACCATTCGTTTACTTGATTCCTAAATGGTATTTCCAAAAAGACGTTCCAGTCGATTATAGCAGCTATCGGGTTCGGTTAAATCAGTATGCATCCTATACACCAATTGTTCGAGGCGTTTTTCCAATAGAGCTTGAGATTAAAGAAAAAGGATATAATGAGAATAACTATCACTATTATGCTAAGGACATTCCACCTATGAAGGAGGATGACTTTGTTTTGAACTTAAATGACTATCGAAGCAACATCAAATTAGAATTACATTCGATTAATATTCCAGGGGTTTTTCACAAAGACTATACTTCTGATTGGAATTCGATTTGCACCAATTTATCTTCGTCAGACCGCTTTGGAATACACTTAAGAAAGAACTTGAAGCAACACAATGATCTAATCGACTCGTGCAGCGGCAAGAGTCAACGAGAAAAGGCTGAGACCATTTTTGCTTACGTCAGAGATAATTTCACATGGAATGGCGAATCAAGTATTTATCCCGAAAAAGGGATGAAGAAATTCACTGAAGAGCGGGTTGGCAACGTTGCAGACTTTAATATTCTTTTAATTGGCTTGCTGCAAAAAGCGGGTCTTGGCTCGTATCCCATTTTAACAAAAAATAGAAATAGAGGAGTGTTTAATGCTGCCATTCCAAGTTTGTCGGAATTGAACTATGTTTTGGCCATGGTAACAGTGGATGGTATGGATTTGGTTTTGGACGCATCTGATGAAAACTGCCGTTTTGGAATGTTACCCAAGCGAGCAATGAATCTCTCAGGTATATTAATGGATATGCAAAATGTTCAAGTCGTAGATCTGGTGAATCCTAATGTATACAAATATCTCAAGAATAGCACATTGACATTCAATAGCGATAAAAATATTTTTGAAGGTGAAGGACAAGAAATGTATAGGTCCTATGCTTCAAAGCGCTATCGAGATAAATTGAGCAAAAGTGGGATAGAGGAGGATGCTGAAGAAGAAATTGAAGAAGAAGTAGAGGATATATTCGAAGCTTTAGAAAGTATAGGGGTGAGCGATAAAGATGGTGATATAGATGTGCTCTTTAATGAAACCATTCAAAAGGATATAGTATCAATAGGAGATCAGGTGTTGATCAATGGCGACTTGAATATGGGAATTGAAGAAAATCCATTCTTAAAAGAGGAAAGAGAATTTCCTGTTTTTTTTCCATATAAATATGACCTGAGATATGTTTCCACTATCACTTTACCGGAAGATGTTGAGCTTGAATCGATGCCAGAACCAATAGTATACATGATGAAAGATAATCAAGGATCTTTTATGTATGATGCAAAACATTTTGGAAATAATTTAGTCATCAATTATGCGTTTAAGATAAATGCCGACATCATTTTGCCTAGTGATTATCTCGATTTGAAGACCATGTATGAAAATGCGCTTCAAAAAAGAACCGAGAAAATAATTCTTAAAAAGATGTGATCTTTTGAATCTGAGCAATAGCTTTATCGTAATTAGAATATGCCAATTAACATAGACAGAACGAAACTTCAGGAAATCAGCCATCTTGAATTTCTTGCAAGACAAGTGGTAGAGGGCTTTATCGTTGGTTTACATAAATCCCCTTTTCACGGTTTTTCAGTTGAATTTGCAGAGCATAAAATTTACAATCAAGGTGAATCTACAAAGCACATGGATTGGAAACTTTTTGCCCGAACAGATAAGATGTTTCTCAAGAAATATGAAGAGGAAACGAATTTACGTTGTCAATTGGTCATCGATACTTCTTCTTCAATGTACTATCCAGAAGAGTTCGATTTGAAGTCAGATAAATTTAACAAGGTTAAGTTTTCTGTTTATGCTGCTGCTGCAATTATTGAAATGCTGAAAACGCAGCGAGATGCTGTGGGTCTGTCCCTTTTTAATGAGCAAATTGATTTGCATACGAATGCGAGAAGCAGTACCGTTCATCATCGTTATTTATTTTCTGAATTGGAAAAATTAATTGACGAGCCAGGTAGACCAAAAGAGAAGAAAACAGCAACGGTTGACGCTTTGCATGCTATTGCGGAGTCTATTCCTAAGCGATCACTTATTTGCATTTTTAGTGATATGCTTGACAATTCTGAGAAAAGTGATGATCTCTTTTCAGCCTTGCAGCATCTGAAACACAACAAACACGAAGTCATTTTATTTCATGTGAGAGATGAAAAGACGGAAATCGATTTTGATCTGGAAAATCGACCCTATACGTTTGTTGACCTCGAAACCAATGAAGAAATTAAGGCACATCCAAAAGAAGTCAAGCAGATTTACCAAAAAGCAATCAAAGAGTATACCGCTGAACTTAAGTTAAAGTGTGCACAATACCGAATTGATTTTATTGAGGCAGATATCAACGCAGGATTTAACAAGGTATTGGTAGAATACCTTACTAAGAGGACAAAGCTTTATTAATCCTTAATTTTTTTCGGTACTGGGTCATGCCCAGAATTACCCCAAGGGTGACATCTTCCAATTCTTTTTAAACCTAACCATGTGCCACGTATAGCTCCCCATTCTCTTATTGCTTCAATCATGTAAGTTGAGCAAGTGGGTTGATAGCGACAGGTAGAGGGAAATAAAGGAGATAATACGTTTTGGTAAATACGCACAAAGAAAATCAATATGTATTGAAAAGGATTCAAGCGAAGGCTTGAAGGTAGAAATATTAAGCCAGAATCAATACTTCTTCAATTGCAGTCGATAAATTTTCCAGATCCTTTGAGTTAACGAGATCGAAACCACCTTCGTTTTGCACCAGGGCTCTTTCAAGATCATTTGTCTCATCATCTAGTACAATGACCGGTTGATTCAAATTGAACTTCCTCATTAATTTAATGAGGTCATAGGCGTCAAGATCTTTCAGCCTCAATTCGCTTATAATTAGTTCAAAACGAGAGGTCATTAAAGTACGCAATGCGGTAGTGACATTATCTACGCGTTCAAAGGCAATATCTTTTTGTTCCAATAGACGAGAAATAGCGGCTCGCCTTGCGTCAGTATCTGACAAATACAGTGCTTTCATCATTAGTGTGCTGCGTTAAATTAAAAGGTACTGTTGATTCGATTAAAGTAGATATATCTTTTTCTTTAAACGAAATAAGCCTGTTTTTCTTATCCACATTTTTAAAAACCTTTCACACAAAGTCTGGACCGTTTGTCACGAAAAGGACTCCAAACACAACATTTGTTTGAAAATTATAGTAATATGTAATGCAAAGTACCAAGTAAAAGATATATATTTGTATAGTCAATTAATAATTATGAGACACGATCAAGACACATACACATTTTTGAAGTGGACTTCGGCAGGTTTTATTGCACTCGTTCTTCTCGGATTGCTGTTCAAGCCGGAGGCCGCTCAAAATGTCGAAAAGAAACGCTATCGCGTTCCGAATATCTCTGGGCTAATTGAGCGGGTTGATAAGACGGAAGAAGTAAAGTCCACTGAAGCAATGGATTCAAGTCCAAGTACCAATTATGACTTTGTCATTCATTAAAAAAAGACAAAAATGAAATTAGAAAATACAAAAGCACAAATGAGAAAGGGTGTATTGGAATACTGTATTCTTTCCATTTTACAGGCTCAGGAAGCCTATCCTTCGGATATTCTCCAAGAGCTCAAGGACGCCAAACTCATTGTAGTAGAAGGTACCATTTATCCTTTGTTGATGCGTTTGAAGAATGCGGGAATACTTACCTATAGGTGGGAGGAATCTAAATCGGGCCCACCGAGAAAATATTATCGCCTTACGGATGAAGGCGAGAAGTTTTTATCAGAATTACACATGACATGGTCAGAATTAGAAAACGCGGTTAAAAAAACCACCAAAACCCTGAAAAGATGAACAAGACAGTATCAGTTAATATAAATGGTTTAATCTTCAATATTGAAGAGCAGGCCTTTGAGAAATTGAATAATTATCTCGATCGCATTCGCAAGTACCTCAATAACTCCGAAGGAGCCGATGAAGTGATAGCGGATATCGAAGCAAGAATAGGCGAGTTGTTTTTAGAAAACATCAATGACCGCAAAGAAGTCATTAACTCAGATGATGTCGAAAAAGTGATCCGTATAATGGGGCGTCCAGAAGACTACATCGGAGAAGATAGCGAAGAACCCGTTGAAACGACTTATACGAAAAAGGGTCGAAAGAGAAGAAGACTTTTTCGCGATCCCGACAATCAATTAATCGGTGGTGTCTGTGCAGGTTTATCCAATTATTTCGGTTGGGACCCTGTTTGGTTGAGAATTATCCTGATTCTCCTCTTCGTGTTTGGTGGATTTGGCTTTGTAGCTTATATCATCCTTTGGATTGTAATTCCTAAGGCAGAAACCACTGCTGAGAAAATTATGATGCATGGTGAGCCGGTCACGGTAGAAAACATTAAAAAAGTAGTTGACGAAGGTATTGACGCTCTGCTGGGAAAGGGTGAGAACCATTCTTC
The DNA here is from genome assembly GCA_039028335.1 of Bacteroidota bacterium. GTDB lineage: Bacteria > Bacteroidota > Bacteroidia > Flavobacteriales_D > JABDKJ01 > JABDKJ01. The sequence goes on along the minus strand of JBCCIF010000002.1, from coordinate 19,548 downwards.
TAGATCTGCGCGTGCACAAAACGTGAAGAATGGCTTTAGCAGGTTTTTTGGTGGAATTATGAGTATTTTCTTTTCCATATTTAGGTTTATCGGTAAAATCATTGGAGCCGTGTTTTTGATCGGGGCGATGATAGCTTTGGTCGCTCTTTCTATCGCGCTTTTTGATCCTGAGGTTTTTGCATGGCACGATAACGGGCTTAATGTATTTTCATTGAAAGATGCTAAGGACTTGTTTATCGGAGATTCGAGCATCTCTTCACTCATGACATTGGGTATAGTGATGCTCGTATTCTCTCCTTTAATAGCGCTCATTTATTTGGGCTTGAAATTGGTTTTCAAGATCAAATCCAATTCAAAAATGATCGGAGGGAGTCTCTTAATCATGTTCATGACGGGAATGGGCTTGACCATTTACTCTGGACTAAAAGTCAATTCCCTCCATAAACGCAGCGAGACTATCGAGCAATTTGAAGACTTAGAATGGAATGGGAATAGTTTGAAATTGATGAGCAATACCCATACAGAAGAGTACAGAAATTTTCGCAGAAATGGACTCATTGGTTTAGACGAAGAGAACGTGTCTTTTGGGCATGTTGAGTTCACGATTCTCAAGAGCACACAAGACAGTATTGTTCAATTGCAGATTCGGAAATCAAGCAATGGCTTTGATTCTAGAGATGCGAAGGAGCGAATTGAGAACATCACATACAATTGGAGTCAGAACAATGACAAAGTCATATTTGATTCGCATATGGAATTCAAACGCAGTGATCTTATTCGCAATCAGGAAGTGGATTTGATTCTCCGTCTTCCTGTGGGCAAAAGTGTTTTTCTCGACAGAAGTATGCGTAGAATTATTCATGATATTCCCAACAATTTGAATATGTGGGATGGGGACATGATCGGGCATTATTGGATTATGACCGAGACAGGATTGGAATGCATGGACTGTGAAGAAGAAAAGGATCCTGAAGTAAACCCGGGTGAATTTGAGGATGAAGAACTCGAAATAGAAGAGTTTGACATTGAAGAATCTGAAGATCAAGAGTCGGATGTAGAAGACTTAGCGCCTGAAGGAATTAATGAGGGCGAAGGTGAAGAAGGGGCTGAAGGCAGTGGAGAAAAGGACGGAGGAAAATGAGATTTTAAAAATTTGAAAATCGTATCTTTGCGCCACCTTTCAAAGAGCCCATGCCCGTAAAAGAAAAGAAGCGCGAAGACAGCATAAAACAATATATTGAAGAAATTCTGAATGATTTCAAATTGGCCTGTAGAAGCCGTGAAGCATCTCTCCTTGGGAGAAAAGAAGTGCTCACAGGAAAGGCGAAATTTGGAATCTTTGGAGATGGAAAAGAATTGGCACAAATTGCCATGGCCAAGCAATTTCAAAAGGGTGATTGGAGATCGGGTTATTACCGAGATCAAACCTTCATGATGGCCATAGACAAGCTCGATGTAAGCAGTTTTTTTGCAGGTGTTTATGCTCATGCAGATTTGAAGCACGATCCACATTCAGGAGGACGTCAAATGGGCGGACATTACACCACTCGAAATGTTGATGATGACGGTGAGTTTCTGAATGTAATGGAAAGCAAAAATTCTTCCGCCTGTATTTCGCCTACCGGAGGTCAGATGCCAAGATTGGTTGGTTTGGGATTGGCGTCTAAGCTCTTTAGAAAGAATAAAGCCTTACATGGATATAAGCATCTCAGTTCAAAGGGGAATGAGGTGGCTTTTGGAACGATTGGAGATGCTAGTACCTCAGAAGGACCATTTTGGGAAGCCATGAATGCGATTGGTGTAATGCAGATTCCGGTGGCTATGAGCGTATGGGACGATGGATATGGGATTTCTGTTCCTAAAGAGTTTCAGACTACTAAAGGAAGTATTTCAGAGGCCCTAGCGGGCTTTCAACGAACAGAAGAAAATCCTGGATTTGAGATTTTTAAAACAAAAGGTTGGGACTATCCTCATCTCATAAAGACCTATAAAGAAGCAATCGAACTGTGCAGAAAAGAACATGTTCCCGTTTTGATTCATGTGGAAGAAGTTACGCAGCCACAAGGGCACTCAACTTCTGGTTCGCATGAACGCTATAAGAGCAAGAAACGATTGCAATGGGAAGAAGAATTCGATTGTGTCGCCCACTTTAAGCAATGGATAATCGACTTTGAATTCGAAGGCCAAAAGATCGCTTCGAAGAAGGAATTAGATGCTATTCAATTAGAAATAAAAGAAGAAGTTAAGGCTGCTCAGAAAAAAGCATGGGAGGCTTTTTCAGGTGAAATTAAAAATGAACTCAATACTGCCCATGCCTACATCGTCAACATGGCGAGCCAGAGTGCATTTGCAGAAGAGTTGAATACCTATGCTAAGCGCCTAAAGAGTACCTTGAATCCTTTCAAGAAAGACACCTTCGAAGTCGTGCGCGAGGCTTTAGTATTGACCAGAGGAGAAGAGTCCAATTCCCGCAGTCAATTAAAAGACTGGTTGAATAATCAACAAGGTATTAATGCCAAGAAATTCAATTCCAAACTCTTTTCAGATGCGAAGAGCGCATTGGATATCCCTGAGCTCAAGCCCTTGATAGAGGGAGATGATCACGTGGATGGTCGAATAATTCTTCGCGAGAATTTCAAAATACTTTTCAATGACAATCCTTTGTTAACGACTTTTGGAGAAGATACGGGTCATATTGGAGGTGTAAATCAAAGTATGGAGGGGATGCAAGATATGTTCGGATCTCTTCGTGTTATGGATACAGGAATCCGTGAATGTACAATAGTAGGACAAGGGATTGGCATGGCTATGCGAGGCATGCGGCCAATTGCGGAAATTCAGTATTTGGACTATCTGCTCTACGCTATCCAGATCATGAGCGATGATTTAGCGACAGTTCATTACCGTACAAATGGTCAACAAATAGCACCTTTAATCGTACGTACGAGAGGGCATCGCCTTGAAGGAATTTGGCACAGCGGATCGCCTATGGGAATGATCATTAATTCATTGCGCGGAATTCACGTTTGTGTTCCAAGGAATATGACCGAAGCAGCGGGTATGTATAATACACTGCTGCAAAGCAACGATCCAGGGTTGATTATTGAACCCTTGAATGGATACCGCACCAAAGAGCCATTGCCTTCTAATTTTGGAAAGTTTACTGTTGCATTAGGAATGCCAGAGGTCATAAGAGAAGGAGAGGACATTACCATGGTTTCTTATGGCTCTACTTTCAATCTTTGTCAGCTGGCCGCCAAACGCTTAGAAGAAATGGATATTGATGTCGAATTAATAGACGTGCGTACGCTTCTGCCTTTTGATCGCGAGCACGTCATTGCTCAATCACTTGAGAAAACCAACAAATTGATGATTGTTGACGAAGACGTTAGTGGAGGCGCAAGTGCTTATATTTTAGATAAAGTACTAACCGAACAAAAAGGATATTATCATCTCGATTCTGAGCCGGTTACCTTGAGTGCAAAGGATCACCGCCCTGCCTATTCTTCTGATGGGGATTATTTTTCTAAGCCTTCTATTAGCGATATTTTTGAGAGGGCGTATGCCATCATGTCTGAAAGCGATCCACATTCCTATCCCGATATTTAATGGAAGAATTTCAGATCAATGGTGAATTCATTCAACTGATTCAAGCCTTGAAGGCCATTGGTTGGGTTGGCAGTGGAGGAGAGGCGAAGATGGTTGTCGATGAAGGTATGGTCGAAGTGAATGGGCAAACTGAGTTGCAAAAACGGAAAAAATTAAGGCCAGGGGATCGGGTCGAATTTGAAGGGCAGATCTTGAAAATTGTCTGATGGAAAAAATTACCGAAAGAGAGTCACTGCATCAGCACCTCGAAGCGAAAAGTACACAAGAGATTTTAGAGGGCATCAACCTAGAAGATCAGAAAGTAGCGCTCGCTGTAAAAGAAATACTTCCAGAAATTAAAGAGCTAGTCGATGCAATTCACCCGCGCATGGAAGCAGGAGGAAGACTTTTTTATATTGGAGCCGGAACTAGTGGCCGTCTGGGAATTGTTGATGCATCGGAATGCCCACCGACTTTCGGTGTGGCCCATGGATTGGTAGTGGGATTAATGGCTGGCGGGGATACTGCTATTCGCAAAGCCGTTGAATTTGCCGAGGACGATGGTACTCAAGGTTGGCAGGATTTATTGGTTCATGAGATAGGAGAGAACGACTCGGTAATAGGGATCGCTGCATCCGGCACCACGCCATACGTGGTGGGGGCACTCAAAGAGTGCCAAGAGCACAATTTGCTCACCGGATGCATTACATGCAATCCCAAATCACCAATTACTGAAGTAGCTGATCATGCACTCATCCCTCTGGTAGGTCCTGAGTACATTACGGGAAGCACACGAATGAAATCCGGCACAGCGCAAAAACTAGTCTTGAATATGCTGTCTACTAGCCTGATGATCAAACTAGGTCGAGTAAAAGGGAATCGAATGGTAGACATGCAATTGAGCAATAATAAATTGGTTGACAGGGGAACCAAAATGGTGATGGATGCCTTGAACATTTCCTATGAAGAAGCCAATAAAAAATTAATGGAAGCCGGATCAGTAAGAGAAGCGATAGAATCAGGTTCGCTTTAATAATTTTTGATTAGGTATATTCATACATGACATTCTTCAAAAGACTATTTGGCCCCTCGAGAAAAGAAGTGTGGACGGAAGTAGCCGAGGAATTGGGAGTTGAATTTTACTACGGAGGTTTTTTTGGTAGAGATGAATTCATTTATGAATACAAGGCTTGGAAAATCTATTTGGACAAGATAACAAAAGGATCAGGAAAAAATAGCAGAAACTATACGCGTCTGCGTGTACCTTTTTATAACCTCAGCGGATTGAAATTTGAAATCTTCGAGGAAAATTTCATGGGGTCGATTAGAAAGTTATTTGGTAATCAGGATATTGAATTGAAGGACAAAGCATTTGATGATCGGTTCGTTATAAAAGGCAATGATGAAAAGAGCATTCAACAGTTTTTATGTGATATTGAATTGATGAATATCATATTTGTTCAACCAGGCTTGCATCTATTCGTAGATGATGGAAGTAGGTTTTTTTCGGATGCGTATTCGGATGGAATCAATGTATTGGTTTTCGAAGACTATGGGATTATCAAAGATAAATTGGTATTGAAGAGTCTATTTCGCATGTTTGAAATGATGCTAGATCGTATGTTGAAACTGAATATTACTGAAGATCGATCGCCTAAATTTAAAATGTACTGATTCAGTAATAGTATTGAATGCAAAGTTGTTTATTGATCGAGTCGATAATTACTTTATCCAAAGTGCTGAATAGAATCACTTTTGAATTCGTATTGAATTGAAAGCTTTAGAAGATCACATAATGCAATCATGTTCTATTGATAAAAGTGAACTCGCGCTAATTTGCCGCAAATTTCGTGAGAAAAGCGTATCAAAGAACGTACATTTTTTAGAAATCGGTGAAGGAGTTAAGGAAGTCTATTTCATTATTTCTGGATGTGTCAGAACTTATATTTATGATTATGAAGGCGTTGAGCATAATATTTCCTTTTCAATGGAAGATTGGTGGTTTGGAGACTTACAGAGTTTTATAAAGAATTCTCCCGCTTCATTTAGTATTCAAGCTTTGGAAGATTGCAAAGTGCTCTCAATTAATAAAAGTGACTGGGATTTCTTGATAGCTGAAAGCTCAAATTTTTCAACCTATACCCGAACACTTTTCAGAAACACACTTTTTGCGCAGGAAAACAGAATAGTGCAAAATTTATCCTATTCGGCCGAGGAGCGATATCATAAGTTTATGAAGGATTATCCAAAATTATCACAGCGAATAGCTCAAAAACAAATCGCACGCTACCTAGGCATAACCCCCGAGTTTTTGAGTATGATTCGAAGAAGGCAGAAGTGATTTCTTAAACTACTTTATTTTTCATTTGCGCTTGAGTTTGGAAATTTGTGATCAAATGGAAGACGACAAAAAATTCCCTAACAGATTTGTGTTTTGTAAGCTATTACTGATGGTAGGACTATGCCTGTTGTCTTCTGCAAAATGTTCACATAAACAAAAGAATGAAATGGAAATAAAAAGCACTTGGGAAAACCTTCCAATCAGGGAGGGACTTCGCCCTGAGACTACAAATACAAATCCACATACACAGCTCAATCAGCAACCTGAGGATATATCTTATGTTACGAATCTCATGGATTGGGCATTTGAATTTAGTCATATTCAAAAAAGACCGAGCGCTGTTTCCGTGCCCGGGGCAATTGCAATGTGGATGAACGAAGGACATACATGTGTACAATGCAATGCCTTTATGGTGGGAACAGAATTTGCGCATTTTCATCCACATCCAGACTACAGCTTACACCTTGGACTTCCCAAATTCGAAGCAGAAATTATTATTGAGAAAGGATGGGGAGAATGGCATCCATTGATTGAAAGAGGTATCCTTCCTCCAAATATCATAATGCTCTATGCTCCGAGAGATCAAAAGGAGCTGGAAGTGGCGAAAATAATCCTTCAGCATTCCTACGAATTTGCACAAGGAAAATTCGAAAAAGAATAGCTGTTAAGCAATTCCAGGAATAATCTCTTTTAGATAATCGATTCCAGCTCAGAAAGTCATCGCAAAAGGTGATTTTGAATTTCGTGGTTGAAAAAGGGTATGTTCCCCCAAAAGAATATATACCAGTTTCCTTTACGACTGAAACGGCCGTTTTGGTTTTATAAGATGCACGCAAGGATTTATAATGAGTGAAAAGGAAAATTGCTGCTATTGGAATCACTGATCAGCATATTGACGGTTTTGCGCGTTTTGGAGATCCTTCGACTATCGTTACAATGGAGCAAGAAGACTTGCTTTATTACGATGTTATGCAATCGGATATTGATCTACTTTATGCCGCTAAAGACAAGCAAGGGAATAGCTATTCTTTTTTAACAGTGCCTTTGAGTCAAAATAATGTAGTTACTACCAATGGAATAAATTTAGGATACAAAGGCTCATATGTCAATTACTATATTGCGAATACCAAAGTATTGGTGCCCAATTACAATGATCCAAATGATGAAGTGGCCAATGGCATTATTCAAAGCTTATATCCATCGAGAACAGTAGTAGGGATAGATGTCCGAAATCTCTACGAAAATGGGGGTATGGTTCACTGTGTAACTCAGCAACAACCTTTAGAATAGCGGTCTTTCGAAATTATTCGAATAAACTATCAATTGAATGAATAACCCTGATTTTTCATCCGGTTGTGATTTAATCTGTATTTTGAATTTTAATTGGAGAGCTTTCATTTAATGAAATAGCTCTTAAAGGATTTAAAAGACACAAATAATGACACGGACTTATTTTATTCTAAGCTTATTGCTCTGTATGTTCCTAAATGCTTCATTTATGGAAGCACAAGAAATACGACTTGATGGTCTGGAAGAAAAAATTGAAGGACTTATTCCACCCTCCGTAAATGATACGACACCTGGTTTGGTAATTGGCATTATGCATAAAGGAGAGTTGATTTTTGGAAAGGGATATGGTCTTGCCAATTTGTCTTATGGCTTGCCAAATGATACCAAGAAAGTTTATAACCTGGGGTCGGTAAGTAAGCAATTTTTGGGATTTGCTTTTGCTATGTTGCATGCGCAAGGGCAATTAAATGTAGATGAACCAGTATCGAAATTCTTAGATGATTGGCCTACATTTAAACAGGAAGTAACAGTTCGTCATCTATTATCACATAGCAGTGGATATCGAGAGGCATATACCATGTCTAGTTTGGCTGGTAGGAGTGTCGGTATTGATCGTTTGAGCAGAGAAGAGTGCTTGAATGTTGTCCGCAAACAACCCGCATTGGAATTCATTCCTGGATCTCGATTTACATATAACAGCACGGCATGGGTAATATTGGCTGAAATCTTGAAAAGTGTCACAGGTCAGGAAGCAGATATTTGGGTTGAGGAAAACATATTAAGACCTTTAGCAATGAAGCAAACGGAAATCGAATCATACGTGGGTGAAGTTATTCCGAATGCAGCAGAATCCTATTATTTCGATCAAGGAAGAGGCTATGGTAATCCAAAAAGTAACCGAGCTATATTTGGCGCGGCAGAAGTTTACTCAAGCATTGAAGATTTAACCTATTGGATTCGCAATTTCAAGAATCCGAAGGTAGGAGGACAAGGCGCACTCGATGTATTTTCAAGTCCTTTCAAATTCAACAAGGGTGAAGATTCAGAATATGGGTTTGGAATTAATATCGGACGGCATAAAGGCATTCCTTGCTGGAAGCATACAGGAGCTCATGAGTCTTTTTTGACGCAACTGCGCTATTATCCAGATCAAGATTTGGGAATAGTAACGATTTCTAATTATGAGGGGAATGGCTGGATACGAAGCAATGAATTAGCAGAATTCATATTAGGTGATTTGATGACCTTTCCAGAAAAGAAAGAATATGAACCAATTTTGCTCACATCAAGTCAGCTTCAAAATTTGGCAGGAACCTATATTTCTGAAAGTGAAAATCAAATGAATACAGTCGAAGTAAAGAACGATACATTGAGCATTTGGGGGAATGTGAAAATGATTCCGATTTCTGTAAATCGCTTTTATTCCAATTCGTGGGGTGGTGAATTCGAATTTATGACTGAAGGAATGGAAACGTCACAGCTAGTCGTTCATGCTGATTCAAAATCTGTCTTTAATAAAGTTGAGGATTGGGATCCTTCACGAAGCGATTTAAAAATCTATGCGGCAGACTATCATAGCAAGGAATTGGAAACGATCTACCATCTGAAAATGAAGAATGATCAATTATTCATAAAGCATAGGTGGTTGGGAGAAATAGAATTGACAGCGATCAGCAAAGATTTATTTCAGTCCGATTGGGGCTGGTTTCTCGCTTTTGATAGAGATGAGAATGATTTAATTACGGGTTTACATATCAATAGTGGCCGAACACTCAATGTAACTTTTGATAGATTAGATTAAGCAATCATTAAAATCTTAATGGGTTTGGATTGTCCTTTTACTTGGACCTCGCTAAAGTCGGGCTCAATGTCGCTCTTATCTTCCAATTCAATGTAGACTTTTTCAGTGATGATCAATTGAGAAGAATACGTTTTGTTTAATTGTTCCACTCTCGCTGCAATGATCACTGGATTACCCGTGACTGAATATTGTTTCCTCGCATCATTTCCAACATTTCCTGTAACCACATCCCCGGCATGAAGTCCAATGCCCACTCTTGTTTCTTGTATTTCACCACTAGCGTTGCGCTGAGCCAATTCTGCCAAAATTTCTTTCGCAGCTAAATAGGCATTGTTGACATCATTGCCATGGGAGACTGGGGCGCCAAAAGTGGCCATAAAGCCATCGCCCAATAATTGATTGATGGTACCATGAAATTTCAATACGATATCGATAATGAACCCAAATACTTTGTTTTGAAAAGCGATGATCTCCTCTGGACTCAAGTGTTCAACTGTTTTGGAAAAGCCTCTAATGTCCAGAAACATGACACATACAAAGTGTTTTCCGCCCGGTTTTTGCGCATCGCTACTTAGTAATTCTTGAGCAATATCACCTGACAATTGTTGCTTCAATAAAGTGACAATTTTTTGCTCAGCATCTTCCAATTTACCTTTTGTTTCATCGAGATCTCGATAAGCCAAAGTTAATTTTTGGTGTTCTTTTTTCTTTGAGAAGTAAGAGAACAAACTGATCAGCGCGCTGACTAAAATGACAATGCTAATTCCGATAATGGTGTTTCGCAAACGAACTTGTTGACGCTTTTCCTTTTGTAAGCTATCCACATTGAAATCGGCAATTTGTTTTTGTTGCCTAAGCATTACTAATTCTTGCTCTTGCATTTGTCTTTTATTGGCAGAGAAAATGCTGTCTTCGATAAGCTTTCGCGATAGTATTTGATAAGCTTTGAAGTATTCCAATGATTTCTCGAAGTTCTTTTCTTTCGCAAACTGTTCGGATAAATTCTTTAGATTTTCTTGTTCTGATTTCAATGAATCTGAAACAGCAGGGTCCATCAAAGCCTGTCCAAAGTTGCTTTGAGACAAATCTTCATCCGCTGAATAAAATTCATCATTTAATGAAGCCGTTAGTTCCATTTCCTCCAATGCATTGCCTAACATCTCTTGTGCTTTTTCAAATTCTCCCAAGCTGTCAAGAAGAAATGAAATATTAAGTCTTAATTCATTTATGCGTTGGTCATTTCCAGCATCCCGTAAAAGATTGATCGCATTCTCATAATGATCAATTGCTTGAGAGAAATTCTTCTTTTTCTCTGCATTCTTCGCCAATGTTATTTCAGCCTGAATTTTTATATCGTTGCCGACACCTTTAACTTTATCACCAATTTTGAGATCTTTAATTTTAGTCGAGAAGATACTTTCTTTTACTTCGCCTTCTTCAATCAGCGTGTTAATCTCAGATAAATGAAAAGATATGTCCGCTGAATAAGCGTTATTATTAAGGCCCTGTTCTAAAACGCTTGCTTTTTCGAAATTCTCTTTTGACCGAATAAAATTATCCTGCTGAAAATGGATTTGTCCCAATTGAACATATGCGCGTAAGAGGTGTTTTTCATCCGCATCTGAACCCAGCATATCGAGATCAAAAATATTCTCTCCTAGATTGACAGCTTGTTTTGCATATTTTAAAGATTTGCGATCTCCATGGATCATATAAGCAGAGCTTAATTCGTTCAGAACGATAAGTTTGTCAAGACCAAATGAACTTTTCAAAGATGATTCGAGTTCTTCTACTGTTTTTCCTTGCCCATAAAATTCAATTGGACACAAGGAAAGGCATAGCGCGAGTAGCACGAAAAGTAAATGTCTGAAATAGCCTTTCTTAATCACGGATTAAAGATGTGAGATTTCCATTACTTATCCGAGTAATTGCTAAAATTAATGTCCGATGTTAGGAGACAGATGATTATATCGCCTTTTCTTAGAATTTATATAGATTCGAAGAATGAGAATACATCTTTGTGGACTTTTCCTTCTTAGCCTTTTACTATTTACTTGTCAGAATGCACCATCCGCTAAAGGAGAATTGCGGAATGAGAAAAGTTCTTTGAGCGATAGTGAGGATGATAGGGCAGCTCTATGTATTACAAAATTGATGGATGCCATGGGTGGTGAAGAAAAATGGAATGACTTGAAGTATGTTTCATGGACATTTTTTGGTTCGCGTCATTTGGTTTGGGATAAAGTGAACAATCGAGTAAGAATCGAATCGCCCAAAGATTCTTCAACTTATTTGATAAACATCGATGAATTGAGTGGAAGATATGCCTATAATAATTCGGAGATCTTGGATGAAGAGCTTTTATCTGAAAAAATAGAAAGAGGCAAAAGCATTTGGATGAATGACATGTATTGGTTGTTTATGCCATTTAAATTAAAAGACGAAGGTGTATCCGTTAAATATATGAGAAGAGATACAACCTTAAAAGGTGAAAAGTCAGAAGTACTTCAATTGACATTCAGTGAAGTGGGAGATACTCCTCAAAATAAATATGAAATCTATGTGGACCAAAGCGATAACTTAATCAAGCAATGGGACTTTTATGAAGAGAATACGCAAAATGAACCCAATCGCCAATGGCCCTGGGATAATTACAATGATTTTAACGGGCTCTTATTGTCTTCAAATCGCTCCGATAATGGAGGCCCTTCCAATGTTAGGGTATATGAAGCCTTAGACGAAAAGGTATTTGCGAGTTTTGAAGAATTTGCCTTTTATTGAATCTATTTCATTCTTATCAATCCAATAAAATTAGTGAAGATGCTGAGGCAATTGATCAAGGAATTGATCTTGCAAATGAAAGTGAAAAGAACGACCAATACTTGGATCAAGTGATTAAGAATTTATCTGAACTTGGTTACTTTAACTATACGAATACACGAGATTTGCAAGAAGCAAAAAGGAAAACAGGCATCATTTAAGCCATAGGAATTTTAATGGTGCAACAGATGAAGAATACAAGACGATAGATCAGCGAAGTTTATTCGTTGATTTCGAATCGCTCTTTGAAATGGGAGGTTTGATTCCAACGCTAGAAGACTTAAAGCCATATTTTGCAAAGCGGGGATTGATTTTAGAAGTGAGCAATGAAACCGAAGATTTAAATGGCTATTTCTGGGATCACAGAATTACTTTGAATGGAAAAGAATACATAGCCTATCAAGGAAGTGTAAGTCCTTATGAAGCTATTGATTGTTGGGGAATTGCTTGCGATAACTTATTGAATATGATCAATGATCAATTAGAGAAACAAAAGTCAATTGAAAGGGTCTATGCCTCGGGATATGGAAATGATGGGAGTCTCCTTTTTTTAACAGAAGCTCAATTCAACTTCCTTGAATCTATCGATATCAAGGACTATTGGAAACCAAGAAAATCGAATTCAAAATGATCAGTGAATGACGAAACGGTAACCAACCCCTCTGACATTCACTATTTTTAAGGAAGGATCTGAAAGTAATTTTTTTCTCAATTTGGAAATAAATACGTCAAGAGTTCTTCCTATGTATGCTCCCGTATCATTCCAGATTTCACTCAGAATAAACTCTCTTTCTAAGGTTTTATTCTCATTGCTACAAAGGAGATAAAGTAAATCTGCCTCTTTACTTGACAATTTAATCGTTTCATTCTTATAGCGCAATTGCATTCTTTTCCTGTCAAAGAAATAGGCACCAATTGCGATGAGGTTTTTCTCATCCTTTTTACTTTGTTTTTGATTTTTCCGGTAAGCAAAATATCCTCCACCACCAATTAGAAAGAGCAAGAGAAAGAGATAATTATAAGTATTCTCTGACTTAAGGGCTGCTTGCTCTGCAAGAATGCCACCGCTCGCACCACTAAAATAAACAACATAGCAGTCATTAGGCATTATCCGACCTCCACAAGGAATCACATCATCATTTTGCTCAAATGTTGCTTCGAAACTATAAACAACTTCAGGATCACCACATTTTTCTACTTCGACAACTAAATTTTCTAATAAGGGCTTTTTTTCCAGGACTTTGAAAACCGCAAAAGACAAATAGCTGGGATCAAAGGAGAAATCATTTTCAAAGCGCAAGGCATAGCGCCCTTCTGTATTTTCAATTGCCAGGATGCGCGATGTCGAATCTTCCAACTGGAGAAGAAATTCATGCCCAATACTTCGAATTGCTACTTTCAAATGCTGAGATTCATCGGCTCCAAATGCATGTGAAACAGGTAGGAAAATGATAAAAGCAAGGGCAAAGTATATATTTAGTTTTCTTTTGCGTATGTTGCAAAATTAAGGGAATTCCAAAAGGAAACACCTGTTTTTCCTTTATTGACAAACGATTTACATTAATTTACATTACTTAATGGACCTCTGCAATGACGCAATCTACTTTTGAAGCGTAATATTAAAATGATGAAATGAAAGTATTTAATTTAATAGTCTTATCCTGTTTACTGTCTTTTGCTTCGTGTTCTCAGGATGAAGCAAATATTGCAGAAATCAAAGATGATGCAAAGAAGAGTGAATGTGGAGAAGAAAAGACCCAATCCGAACCGCACCAATATGGAGGATGGTATTGCCCTGATAACTTGAATGGCTTTCCAGCAGTAGATTTTGCACGTTGGAATGAAGTGCCTGTTGTAAACGGAAGAATGGCAACGAAAGAAGAAACACAAAATGGAACTTCGCTGATTTATGTAGATGAGTTACAATATCCTATGGCCAAACCATTAGATATGGTCATGCCTCAATTGGCTACAATATATAACTATAGCACTCAAAGAAAAGAAGTCATTATTCTTATTCAGGCAATAAATATTTCAAATGATTCAATTGTTGGTTTTCGCTATTTGAATGGTGGAAATGGAAGTGCTCGGTTGCATGAAGTTGCCTTGTTATCCGAAAACGAAATTGGAGAATACCCCTTGACGCAATTTGTATCCATCGATCTTGATATCGATGCATCGGATGAGGAAGTTTGGAAAGTGTTAACGGATAAGTCATACTTGCCACAGCTTCAAGAGACTTTTGATCTTGAAAAGAGCTTTGGGAATGAATGGAGGGGAATGACCAATTTAAACTTTCACTACCCTGTGACAGGTTTTAAGACGGCATCCTTTGCGGATAGGCATTTTGGAGCATATTATATTCAAAATGATTTCGACTATTTAGGCTATAGCCAAAAAATACTGTTGATTGAAAAGGAGGAAGATCAATTGACAGAAATGAAAGTTGTTTGCGGCCCTTTTGCAGGAGACTTCAGACAACAGGAAGAAATAGTTAAGAACTGGACAGAAAAAGTCAAGAGCTTAAGTGAGGCAAAATAGATTTATTGAAATTTCGATTAAAACTGTTCACAACATTTAGTCACAGGCTTTGATATAAATGTTGGAATTAAACTGAGGATGTACTTTTGCAATTAGATGAAGTACTCAATCGCTTTTATTTTTTTGATCTGCATCCTCAGTTGTTCTCCCAAGATACATCAGCATTTTCAAGCCAATAGATTGGTGAAGGATTTTAATATTCATGTTATTAACGATTCTCTGCAACTCTATTTCCAATCACCGGCAGATATAGATTATGTAGAAGACCAAAAAATCTTGTCCATTATCTTACGCAAGCAAAATGTGCGAACAAATGAGGAGATTTTAATTTTTGGTCAGTCGAGCTATCCACACTATGATTTTTATCTCACTGTTGATACTAGTTCTCAGACGCATCCTACCAATAATTGGTGGAAAACGGATACAATTATAAATGGATATTCCATTCGCTTATATGGTCGAACTTTGGTCGAAGATGCAATGCGAAATATGCAGGCCGATCTTAAGTTTATTAGGAACAGCCTGGAAATTGGGCCAAACTACAGAAGGGATGTTAGCACCGTTATGGATGTGGTTGCGAAATATTCAAAATCAAATGCATTCTTAGGCGCATTGAATGAAATCAAAAAATTTCCAGTCTATGATGATCAAGAAGAAGGAATTCAACGGCAAATGATCTTAACCTATTCATCTTTTCTTGGACAGAATGAGATTTACAAAGATGCAATAGGAGAATTAGATGCGCGATTCGAACCCTTTCCTTCTATAATCCAAGTTGTTGAGAATCATTCGCTTGAAGGCAAAGAGGCAATAGATAAAATTTTCAGGGAAGCTGCTGATCGTCAATTACTAATGATCAATGAAAACCACTATTATCCGAACCATAGATTATTTGTAAGTGACTTGTTAGAAGAGCTAAAATCATTGGGATACCATTATTTGGCACTCGAAGCATTGGATTGGGGCCAAGATAGTCTGCTAAATTTAGAAAAGGGTATGCCAACCTTGAATAGCGGCTTTTATATACGTGAACAGCATTTTGCGAATCTTATTCGAAAGGCCAAGGCGCTTGGTTTTGAATTTGTCGCTTATGAGAATTTCAATTCGGATACCGACAGAGAAATTGGTCAGGCAGAGAATTTATTTGCTAAGACTTTTGCACTTGATCCCAATAGTAAAGTGCTTGTTCTGGCAGGAGTTGATCACATTCTCGAAGAAAAGGACAAAGGAAAGGAATGGTTGGCATCTATTTTTAAAAAGAAGTATGGCATCGATCCGTTGACAATCAGCCAAACCCATTTGCAGTTTTATCGGTCCTATTGCAAAGCAGATTATGGATTAATTAAGAGCGATGAATTTGAAAATGAGCGATTGAACAAAGTGGATTATTTGCTTTTGAACAATAGAGAGTCGGTCGATTTTGACTCCAAAGAGTATTTTCAAAACAAAACAGATGGGGCACTTCAGGTGATGCTTTTCATTGAAGAAGAGATGACAGACCGATCAGATTTTCGAGGCAATGTTCCCTATTTTTCGGCTATGCTTGGTCCAAAGGAAAAATGTCAGTTACCATCAGAAAGTGAATACGCATTGCATTTGATTGTTTTAAATGACAAAGGAAGATTGTTAGAACAGCGTGATAAAGAAGAAAAGAATGCCAATGAATGAAAATTAGTACTTAAAACTTGCCTACAGGACCTTCAGGTCAAAGAGAAATTTATTATCTAACTTTGCCTTCTGTTCAATTTAATTTATCGTATTAAATTTTAATTTTTTTGATCACATTTACAGCATAAGTATTCAATGAACAAAGTCCTAAAGATCTTCTCAACAGCTGTAATTATTCTTTTTGTGCTTTCAGTTTTCGGATGGATGGTTGATCAAATTTCAAATAAGAATAAATCCTTCGGAATATTGACAGAGCCGATAAAGTTCATGTACAGCTTTCCTGACTTATTCAATGAATCGGTAGAAGAAGTTAAAACGTTGCCGAGGACATACATTCATACCCCAACAAAATTCAAATCGGTTAATAAACTCAAGAAAGACCTTATTGTATTGATAACTCATTCAGATGAAGGAGATAAGCGAACTGTGAAACTCCTAAATCTAAGGAATGATTCTATCTTCAGGGAATGGACTCTTGACAATCCTTGGGACGAAGTTGCGCGAATAGTCAATACAATTTATCTAGAAAACGGATCATTAATTTATAACTATTATTATAAAGGAAGACCGGGTTTAGTGCGTCTGGATTCTGTTGGGAATACCTTGTGGAAGAATGATTCTCTCGTTATTCATCATGGGATGAACTTGGGATCGGATGGTCATATTTGGACATGTTCGGTATTGAGAGGTGCAGCTTCAGGTTTTTATACTAGGGATGGGAAAAAGAATTTTTACGATGATAACCGCATAACCAAATTCGATGTGAGTTCAGGAGAAATTCTCTTCGATAAATCGGTAACTGAGATTCTTGTAGAAAACAATCTCTCAAATTATATATTGAAATCATCTGCACTTGACGATCCACTTCATTTAAACGATATAAAACCTGCTTTAAAAACTACAGATTCATTTAATGAGGATGACCTTTTCATAAGCTTGAGAAATATTTCATGTGTTATTCATTATAGACCATCAAGCAATGAGTTGATACAGATTATCGAAGGGCCTTTCATTAATCAGCATGACGTTGATTTCTTGAATGATAGTACTTTAACGATATTCAATAACAATACGTATGTAGACAAAAGTAGACCTCCACAAGAACCACATAATCTCGATTGGAGATTAAAGGATGCCGGAAGTTTTTATTCCAATATTGTTAGCTATGATCTCAAGAACGATGTATTTGAATTTATCGGTCAAAATGTATTTCAGCGCAATACCATATTCACACTCAATGAAGGATTAGCCGAACCTCTGGCGCCCGATACCTTTTTTATCGAAGAGCAAAATTCAGGTAAACTTTGGGTGATTTCTGGAGAGGAGGTTATCTATAAAAATGTATTGAATTCTCAACATGAAGGATACCATCATTTGCCAAATTGGACCAGAATTGTGTCCTATCGATGACGTATTCCCCATTTAGAGTCATTGGACTTTATGAGTATTATTCAACCATGGATCAAATGAAGTTTGTTTAATTTAGAGAAATTGAATTCGAATTTTTATGAGCAATAAGCAGAAGATTAGTCTAAAAGATCCCGAATATATTATAGCCCTGGGAGTTACGATTATCAGCCTCTGTGCCTTGGTCGTTTCTGTTCAGCAGACAAGAATTATGAAAGAAGAACGTGAATTGATGCGCGAATATTCCCGAGCATCTGTTTGGCCCCGTCTTGAATTTGGACTTTCAAAAGGTCATGGAGAAGATGGTCGAATCAATAAATTTGCTTTCACCTTATCAAATAGTGGAGTTGGGCCTGCAATTATTACAGATGTGAAAGTTATGTATAATGGGGAGATAGCTTCCGACTGGTGGAACCTTTTTGAAATGCAAGAAATACCGGATTCCATAGAAACTTACATTACCAACGAAAGTTTTAATGATCGCATAATAAAGATTGGAGAATTAAGAGAGGTATTGAATTTGGATAACAACCCCGACTTAGCCAATGCACTCTACTACAGTATGCAAGGCGTAACGATAGATATTTATTATGAATCTATCTACGGAGAAAAATGGAAGTATGCGATTGGAGAAAACGATGTTGAGACCATTGAAGTTCCTGATTTTCAAGGCCTAACAGAAGAAGAACAATTCAATAGTTGAAAACCAAATTTATAATAGATGTTTGCTGTCATTTATCGATTTAAAGTAAAGGAAGAATATGAAAAAGATTTCATCCAAGCATGGAGAGAAATGACACTTCTGATCTATCAATTTGAAGGCAGTTTGGGATCGCGATTGCATAGGGAATCTGAGAACACGTTCATCGCTTATGCTCAATGGCCTGATAAATTTACTTTTAATAATTCAGGATCAAAATTACCCGAATCAGCCAAATTGATCAGTCAAAGAATGCGGGCTTCATGCGAAAATATTTCGACTCTTCATAAAATGGAGACGCATGAAGATCTTCTGCAATCAGAAGTACATTCTTAGGTGAAATTGGTTTTTAAATGATCGGTATTTTTAAATTGTCGGACTCATACTAAATAATGATCAAATTCTTTAGACGCATTCGCCAGCAACTCTTGACTGACCTGCCTGCCGGCAAGGCGGGAAATCGTATTTCAAAATACCTGCTCTATGCAATAGGAGAGATTGTTCTCGTTGTGATTGGGATTTTAATAGCCTTGCAATTCAATCAAATGAGAGAAGATCGAATAGACAGAGAAAAGGAATTAGCCTATCTTAAAGAAATTCACTTGGATTTTGTGTCGAATAAATTTCAATTGGATAGTTTGATACGTCATAATAGCAGAGCATTGCATTCATGCAATCGTCTTCATTTATTGATTGCAGAAATAAAGTCTGAAGGATTGCCTGAGAAATTTCAAGAACATCCCATGTCGGATAGTTTAATCTATTACCAAAGGTTGTCATTTTCGAATATGTCTTTCAATCCACGGAACGGGTCCGTTCGCGCCTTGATAAATTCGTCTTCATTTGATTTAATTCAAAATGACAGCTTGAGAAGGTGCTTGATTTCTTGGCAGGATGTATTGGATGATTATCTGGAAGAGGAACAATTTGCCATGGATTTTTTATTCAATGAATATTCTCCTTATCAATTGAACAACTACAACTATGAAGATTTCTTTTGTACAGAAAATATTCAGACATGGTTTGATATCAGAGAATATAATTTCCGCATGAAAAGAAGGGGAGATTTAGGTAACATGCTGACAACTGTGGAGTCTGAAGGAATTGTTGACATGATTGATGATATAATTCGATATACGAAATTTGAAACTGGCAATGATTAGGTTCTTTCGGCAAATACGAATGTCTATGCTCTCGGAAAATCGTCTTAGCAAATATCTGCTGTATGCGATTGGGGAAATCATTCTCTTTACTATTGGGATATTCTTGGCCATTCAATTGAACAATTGGAATGATGATAGAAAAAGCAAGGAAAAAATTGACCAGGTCTTTGAAAAAGTACAGGCTGAATTGCTCTTGAATATTCAAAGCACCACTTCCCAGAAAATGAAG
>JBCCIF010000001.1:0-110724 GCA_039028335.1 Bacteroidota bacterium | reverse complement strand
CCACAGGATCTAAACGACTGGCTTTCCAGGCGGGGAAAAATCCTGCTATCACCCCAATTGTTGCAGATATAACCAATCCGAGCACCCTATTCTCCATAGACAAGTTGAAATCAAGTCCGAGATCGAATATATTTAGAATACCAAACAAGATTTCTATAAGAAGAATACCAGCACTACCTCCGATTAAACATAAAACAATGGATTCAAATAAAAATTGAATTCTTATGAATGAATTTCTTGCGCCCAGGGCCTTCTGAATGCCAATTTGATTGGTTCTTTCCTTAACGGAAACGAACATAATATTTGCAATATTAAAACCTCCAACCAAGATTGAAAGAGCCCCCAGGAATATGGCAACGGTGTTCAACAAGCCCGCTATTATTCCAATTAAATCTCTGAATAAGGTCATTTCCGTAATTGCAAAGTTCTTATCATCCTTCGGCCTCAGCCTTCTAATTGAGCGCATCTTCGAAATAATTTCTCCTTTCACATCTTCTAACTCCTGTCCAGGTAAGCCCTTGACAAAAATGGAATTGTTGTCGTTGTTTTTTAAGTCTAAAAAAGACTTAGCAAAGTGAACAGGGACTATTACCATCTCATCATAACCGCTTCCTCCTAGTCCTTCCCCATTTTTCTCAATGGTGCCAATAACGCGTGTTTTTCTGCCCTTAATTTTAACAATCTTACCCAATGGATCGAGCGGGCCAAAGAGGTCTTCTTTGACATTGGCTCCCAAAAGACAAACATTATTTCCCGCCATGCTCTCTCGCTGACTGAAATATCTCCCTTCCACAATTTTCACCGTTTCAACCCGATTCATATCATGAGAGATGGGAATGATCTGTGTTTTCTCAAGACTTGAATTATAATATTGAATCGTAGCTTCATCGGCAGTTCGAAAAGCTAAAGCTTCCGCCTTTGTCATTCGCTTCTTCAATTGAGCCAAATCATCCAAGTTGGCGGGAGGGCGCTGCCAATATTTCCACCAAGCATATTCACTTTCTCCATCCTCGGGTGCTATAGGCCACTTTGAAACAATGATGATATCATTTCCCAACTCATCTAAATTCTCTTCGATACTGCCAACCATGGAATCTACCAAAGCCAAGACTCCGACAATGACGAAAATTCCAAGCGTAATCCCCAGCAAAGAAAGAAATGTTCTCAAGAGATTAACTTTAAGTGAATTGACTGCGAATTGCAGACTCTCCTTGAATAGTCTTAGGTAGATTTTCACAGCTTAAATGTACTCACTTCAAGGAAAATTTTAGTCAAATCTATTCAAACGGCACTTTATCAACACAAAAGGCAAGGAATTGATCAAAAATAGACTTAAAAAGAGGTCATCGGCTATGGACACTCTTAGGAAGATCGTAATTTTGTGCCTTCAATTTTTGACCAATGAATAAGATCAACTCTGCATTAATCTCAGTCTTTGATAAAGGAGGATTAGAAGAAATTTTGAAAGAACTCGATAGCCTTGGGGTTCAAATCTATTCAACCGGAGGAACGCAAAAATTTATTCAAGAAAAAGGCTATAAAGTTACAGCAGTAGAAGACGTTACTTCCTATCCTTCGATTCTAGGAGGAAGAGTAAAAACTCTACATCCTAAAGTTTTTGGAGGAATTTTAGGCCGCAGAGATTTGGAAGGCGATACAGCTCAATTGGCCGAATATGACATCCCAAGTATAGATTTGGTAATTGTCGACTTGTATCCATTTGAAGACACCTTGGCCTCTACAGATGAAGAAAGTCAAATAATTGAGAAAATTGATATTGGAGGCATCTCCTTAATTCGAGCTGCAGCAAAAAATTATAATGATGTGGTCATTATTCCATCTAAAAACGAGTACGGAGAATGCCTTCGTTTGCTTAAAGAGCAACAAGGGTTTAGTAATGTTGGGGAAAGAAAGAAATTAGCAGCCAAGGCATTTGCCATTTCGTCTCATTATGATACCGCAATATTTAATTATTTTGATGATTCCAATGATACTTTAAAGATGAGTGTGTCGCCTGCTCATGAATTGAGATATGGAGAGAACCCTCATCAAAAAGGAGTTTTCTATGGTCAATTAGATGAGCTTTTCGAACAATTACATGGCAAAGCCTTATCGTATAATAATCTATTAGACGTTGATGCCGCAGTTGCCCTCATGGAGGAATTCAAAAACGAAGAACCTACATTTGCAATTCTCAAACATAACAATGCGTGTGGACTTGCTACGAGAACTACTCTTCAACACGCATATAGCGATGCACTAGCAGGAGACCCCGTTTCCGCATTTGGGGGAATTCTAATTGCAAACAGAGGAATAGATTTGAATACCGCGGAAAAAATTAATACGCTTTTTTGTGAAGTAGTCATAGCTCCTGCCTTTTCTGATGAAGCACTCGAACTTTTGAAGTCAAAGAAAAATCGCGTCCTATTAATTCAAAAGCCAATTGTGCTTCCACAAAGTCAATTTAGAACTGCATTGAACGGTGTTTTATGGCAAGAAAAAGACGCGATAGGTGATCCCATATCTGCTTTTGAACAGAAAACAAAAAAGGCCTGTACCGAAGAAGAAAAAGCGGACCTTTTTTTCGCGAATAAATTGGTTAAACACACCAAATCGAATACCATAGTACTTGCTAAAAACAATCAATTGTTAGCCAGCGGGACCGGACAAACAAGCCGAGTTGATGCGCTAAGACAAGCCATAGCAAAAGCAAAAAGTTTTGGTTTTGATCTGAATGGAGCGGTAATGGCATCGGATGCATTTTTCCCATTTCCTGATTGTGTTGAAATTGCCTGCGCAGAAGGAATTAGAGCCGTTATTCAACCTGGCGGGTCAATAAAAGATCAACTTTCAATCGACTTTTGTGACGCCAATGATATGGCTATGGTATTCACAGGAAATCGCCATTTTAAACATTGAATTAAGAGACTTTAACAATTCTTAGATTAACCATTGAAGAAGTTGACGTTACCAAAAAGGAGGCGTTAATATATCTCAGCTATGTCTATAGCGAAGTCAATTAAAGCCCTATTTTTACAGATTAAAGAAGGCTAAAAGCACGATGGGATTATTCAGTTATTTTACACAAGAGATTGCTATTGATTTAGGTACAGCAAATACCCTTATTATTTACAATGACAAAGTAGTTGTAGATGAACCGAGTATTGTTGCACAGGATAGGCAAAGTAAAAAGTTCATTGCCATCGGTCGAGAAGCACAACAGATGCATGGAAAGACTCATGAAGACATCAAAACTATTCGACCTTTAAGGGATGGTGTAATCGCGGATTATCAGGCAGCCGAGGCTATGATTATTGGAATGATCAAAATGATCAATCCTAAAAAACAGTTGTTTTCACCTAAAATGCGAATGGTGATCTGTATTCCATCAGGTATCACTGAAGTTGAGAAGCGAGCCGTTCGAGACTCTGCTGAGCATGCAAATGCAAAAGAAGTTTATCTCATACACGAGCCCATGGCAGCGGCCATTGGAATCGGTATCGATGTAGAGGAACCAATGGGCAACATGATTATCGATATAGGAGGTGGTACTTCTGAAATTGCTGTTATTGCACTAGGGGGAATTGTAAGTGATAAAAATATTCGTGTTGCTGGAGACGAATTCACCCAGGATATCGAAGAATATATGAGAAGACAGCACAACATTCTCATTGGTGAAAGAACGGCAGAGACGATAAAGATTGAGGTTGGTGCTGCATTGCCAGAGCTCGAGAATCCCCCAGAAGATTTTGCAGTGAGAGGGCGAGATTTGTTGACTGGAATTCCAAAAGAAATCTTGGTCTCCTATAAGGAGATAGCCCATGCCTTAGACAAGTCTATTTCAAAAATAGAAGAGGCCATTTTAAGTGCCCTTGAACAAACTCCACCTGAATTGTCCGCTGATATTTATAGAACCGGAATTTACTTAGCAGGCGGAGGGTCATTGCTAAGAGGATTAGATAGGAGAATTTCTATGAAGACTAAATTACCTGTTCATGTGGCTGAAGATCCTTTGAGAGCTGTTGCTATAGGAACTGGAATTGCCTTGAAAAACATTGATAAGTACAAATTCTTGATTCGCGAATAAATTCAATTTAAAACAAAAGGATGGACAATCTAATATCATTCTTTTCAAGATTTTATTTTTTCATCCTCTTCCTCCTTCTTCAATTTATTTGCCTTTCATTTCTCTTTAGTAATAAAGGTATTGCCCATCAGCAAAGTGCATTCTTTTCCATCATGAATGATGGGGTTGCTGCAATGCAGAAAAGAACTGCGGCTATTTCTAACTTCTTCCATTTGTCAGAAGAAAACGCACTCTTACTTGAAGAAAATGAACAACTTCTGGAAGAGCGTATCAGTTCTTTCAAAAAGATGGAAGGAAATTTCGTGGTTATAGAAGACAGTGTTTGGCAAAGACAATACCGCAT
This sequence comes from Bacteroidota bacterium, assembly GCA_039028335.1. GTDB lineage: Bacteria > Bacteroidota > Bacteroidia > Flavobacteriales_D > JABDKJ01 > JABDKJ01. The sequence goes on along the minus strand of JBCCIF010000001.1, from coordinate 106,294 downwards.
GCTCAACGCTAAAGTGATCAATGGAACACTTTATCAAAACAGGAACTATTTCACCATAGATAAAGGCAGTATCGATGGGGTAGCAAAGAAGCAAGGGGTCATTTCATTAAATGGTATTGTAGGTCGAATAGCCGAAGTCTCTGAACACTATGCTATTGTAGAGAGCATCATCTCAGAATCATTTAGCACAGGAGCCTACGTTAAAAGGACGGGCAATCTGGGTTATTTAAAATGGAATAAAGACCCAGCCGAAACCACTTTAAGTCAAGTTGTTATTACCGCACCTATTGCCGTTGGAGACATGGTTTATTCAAAAGTTGGATCTGGGTATTTTCCTCCTGACACGCCTGTAGGAGAAATTATTGATCTTAATGAAAATGAAGGAGAAGCCTATTACGACATCCGAGTCAAACTCAGTACTGACTTCTCAAATTTGAGACATGTATATGTTGTGACAAATGACTTTCAAAATGAATTGGATGACTTGCAAGAAGAATTCTATCCATGAGCGATATTGACTTAAGACATATTGGAAGATTCGTTTTATTAATTCTTTTTCAAGGATTAATTCTCATTGAAGCAGCACTATTTGATGGTTTGGCAATTCCTTTTGTTTATGTGTTCATTCTTCTCAAATTACCCATAGATATCAATCGCATATTCCTGTTGATCTTATGTTTCTTGACGGGAGTTACAATGGATTTATTCTACAATACTTTTGGCCTGCACGCGGCTGCTTGTGTTTTAATGGGTTTTGTACGGCCGGGAATTCTTAATTTAATTCGCCCTAGAGATGGCTACGACACTGGCCAGGATATTAGTATCTCATCTTTTGGCTTTAATTGGTTCTTTACCTTTAGTTTTTCACTCATCTTTATCCATCATCTCTACTTGTTTCTATTGGAATTTTTTAGCTTTTCACAATTTCCATACACACTTTTGAAGGTACTTTTAAGTTCAATATATACGTTCATATTGGTTTTCTTAATTCATCTAATTTTTAGCAGAAAGTCTTGAATCTTGACGAAAGGAAATATGTTATTCTTGCCATTTTTGCCGCAATCGCGCTTCTTTTTCTTGTGAAGCTATTCAGCATTCAAGTCTTGGAGAATGAATGGAAATTGAAATCTGCTCGACTTACAGAAACGGCAAAAGACATCTACCCTACCCGCGGAATTATTTCAGATCGAAATGGTAAAGTCATTGTGGACAATATAGCTGCCTTCGATCTCATGGTTATTCCGAGACAAGTCAAGGAGTTTGATACATTGGCGTTTCAAGAATTAACTGGTCTTGACAAGGAATCAATCATACAAAAACTAAACAAGGCTAAGAGATATAGCCGTTACAAAGCCTCGGAATTTTTGGCTCAACTCAAGGGTGAAGAATATATTCGTATTGCTGAAGATCTTTCAGACTTTCCAGGGTTTTTCGCACGTACGCGAACACTTAGAAAATATCCTTATCAATCCGCTCCTCATGTTCTTGGATACATTGGAGAAGTTGGTCAAAAGAAAATAAATAGCGACTCCTATTATAAATCGGGTGATTATATCGGAACCAGCGGTATAGAGCGATCATATGAAAAAGACTTAAGAGGTAAGCGAGGCATTGAATTCGTCTTGGTGGATGTTCACAATAATGTCAAAGGCAAATACAGCAATGGCGATTTCGATACAGTAGCTGTAAACGGACTTGACCTAGAAAGTACCATAGATATAGAATTGCAAAATTTTGGCGAAGAGCTAATGAAAAATAAAAGGGGGAGCATAGTAGCCATAGAACCCGAGACTGGAGAAATACTCTGTATGGTTAATAATCCCAGCTATGACCCTAATCTATTGGTAGGGCGTGTTCGCTCTGAAAACTATAAAGTGCTGAGCCAAGACACCTTAAACCCTCTATTTAATCGGGCTTTACAAGCGCAATACCCTCCGGGATCAACGTTTAAATTAATTCAAGCGCTCATTGGATTAGAAGAAGGCGTATTAAATGAGAATACTTATCATTCATGTAACGGTGGCTATTACTTCAGTGGCAGGCGTCTGGGATGTCACCCTCATCGCTCTCCTTTGGCCTTGAATTATTCAATCTCTACATCATGCAATGCCTATTATTGTAATGTATTCAAAGATATTTTAGACAATTATCCCACGACTGAAACGGGCTATAAAGTGTGGAGAGAACATGTCGCAAAATTTGGTCTTGGAGAAAAATTGGGAATTGACATTCCAGGAGAAGCAAAAGGTCTAGTTCCACAACCAGCATATTACGACAGATATTATCAAAAAGGACGATGGAAAGCGCATACGATTATAAGCCTTTCTATTGGTCAAGGTGAATTGGGTGTAACTCCTCTTCAAATGGCAAATTTCACTTCTATTCTCGCCAATAGAGGATGGTATAAGAAACCCCACTTAGTTCGAAAGGTAAATGGTGAGCCGGCCTATGAAGAAGAAAATCTCATTTTAGAAACCGACATTTCAAAAGAACACTATGAGCCTGTTATTGAAGGAATGTATGCGGTTATTGAAAAAGGAACTGGTCGAGGAGTTCGATTCTCCGAAGACATTGAAGTTTGCGGAAAAACAGGTACAGCTGAAAATCCACATGGAAAAGACCACAGTATTTTTATTGCCTTTGCTCCAAAGGACGACCCTAAAATTGCAGTAGCAGTCTATGTAGAAAATGTTGGATTTGGCTCTACATGGGCAGCCCCAATTAACAGCTTAGTAATTGAGAAATATTTAACAGGGGAAATCAATCGACCACATGTGGAAAAGAGAATGTTGGAAGGTGATTTATTGCATAACTAATGGTAAAGAGATCAAATGGCATATTTGGTGAATTTGATTTCCCACTTTTTATCGTCTTTATTTTATTGCTCTTTTTTGGTTGGTTCAATATTTATTCAGCATCATTGAACTTAGATCATTTGAGCATTTTTGATAGCTCACAGGAATATGGTAAACAGTTCATTTGGATTTGTGTTTCAATAGGTATTGGTTTTTTCATCATGCTTTTGGATGGGGGGATCTTCAAAACTCTTTCCATTCCATTTTATGGTTTTACCATACTGTTGCTTATTGCAGTCTTATTATTTGGTAAAAAAGTTAATGGTGCAACATCTTGGTTTGGATTTGGAAGTTTTGGTATACAGCCATCAGAATTTGCTAAACTCGGTCTCGCTCTCGTTATAGCCAATTTTATATCCGATGGATTTCCTTTCAGTCAGAAAATTGATTTTTCAATTTTCGGGATACGTATTCATTTTTCTACAGACCTGCTTGCTTTGTTAGGATTAATTGGCCTTCCTGCACTTTTAATTGTCTTGCAACCGGATCCGGGAACAATGCTCGTTTTTCTAGCCTTTATGCTCGTGCTATATCGCGGGGGCTTCCTTGAGACACCTCTTTATATGGGCCTTCTGGCAATTATCATAGGGGTTTTAACATTACTTTTTATCCATTCCTCGGTCGATATATTAAGCCTTGAAGTCCACGGATTATTCTTTCTTATTTTGGGTATTGTTCTTTTTGTTATCCTAAGTATTTATTTCTTCAATTATTTTACCCCACCTCGTTTTAGAACTCAAATGGTAAAAAATGCCATCGCTACTGGAATTCTTGCAGTTCTGATAATGGGCTGCACTTACTTTGTTTATCATTCAGAGCGATTTTTAAATTCTAAAGAAGAATTGGTCCTTGCCGAAGAAAGTCCAGATGAAGTGAAATTGACAAGTATTCTCAAAAAACACCACAAACAGAGAATAGATGTCTTATTTGGACATAAAAAAGATATTCATGATATAGGCTATAATGTACATCAATCAAAAATTGCAATTGGAAGCGGAGGTATAAAAGGTAAGGGATTCACCGATGGGACCTTGACCAAATTTAAATACGTCCCTATGCAAAGCACTGACTTCATATTTTGCACGATAGGAGAAGAATGGGGCTATCTGGGTTCTGCACTTGTTGTCATACTGTTCTTATTCATGCTATTCCGCATCATTATCATTGCTGAAAGGCAGCGATCCGTTTTTACCAGAATGTTTGCCTATAGTGTTGCCGGAATCTTTTTTATTCATTTTACCATTAACATTGGGATGACTATTGGTCTCTGCCCTGTTATAGGAATTCCTCTACCCTTTTTTAGCTATGGCGGTTCTTCCTTAATGGTTTTTTCCGCGATGATATTCATACTTCTAAAACTCGATTCTGAAAGGTTGGATATTCTTCGTTGATTTGTAATTTCGACTGAAATCGACTTATGGGTTTTTTCAAATTTAAAAACAGAGATTACGATAAAATTGTAACCGAGGCAATTCAAAAAATAGATTTTGATCCTATAGCAGAAGAAGGAGAGTTTAAATTTTATTGTGGCTCAGATATTACTGGAGGGTATCGTTTTCTTAATTGCAATATTGTGGGTCCCTTTCAAGTTAGGACCAAGAACAGTTGCAAAGTATGCTTTTCAGACGGACATGAAGAAATTGAGATTGATTCCGAAACCGTAGAAATCAACACGGACTATTCCGACACGCTTGGAATTGGCGTAACAGCCTTTGTCGTTGAGATAGAATCCAAGCTACTAGCCTGGATAGAAAATAGCATGGTAAAAGAAATTCGAATAACCTTTAAAAAGGAATCACTTTCCTTTTCAAGAATACATCACCTTGTTTTCAAGGATCTCTTGAATGAAGAGAATGATGATTCTGAGGAAGAAGAGTAGGATATTAGTTCTTAATTTCATATCTTTCAATTATATTTGAAACTTATGAAAAATAAAACGCGCCCCCTTTACATTCTCATTTTTGTATTAACAGTCACTAGTCTGGTATTCAGAATTATTTCAGAAAGAGGATTCGAACAGAGCTCTTTACTATTCATTGGCCTACCGGCCACGATTGCTGTGCTGATGGTCAAGTATTGGCCTAAACAAAAATCCTTGTATGCAGCAGTATTCAAAGCCATAACACTATTTCTAGCCATATCTGGAATACTATTTGGCGAAGGCATGATATGCATTTTGATCTCTTCGCCAATCTTTTACGGAATTGGCTTGTTTATAGTCTTTATTTACGAACAGCTCAAAAAAAATAAGCGTCATCATTTGTATTCCTTCATACTCCTACCTTTGCTAATTCTCTTGTCTCAACCCGCGAAACATTGGAAGGAAAGTGAAATCATCCGGGTTCAATCCGAAGTCATCTTGAAAAATGATATTGGCATCGAAGCCTTCAATCATAACCCCACATTTGACAATGAATTACCCTTCTTTTTTGAATTAGGCTTTCCTCAACCAATGCACATCAAAGGAAATGGGCTCTATAAAGGAGCACAGCGTGAAATAACTTTTCGGTCATCTACTAAAGGAGAGGGAAAATTGCTGCTCGAAATTAATCGTATCGAAGGTCAAAAAATTACATTTAAGGCCATTTCCGACTCCACGCATATCGATCACTGGCTTACATGGAAGGAAATGCATGCCGAAATTAAAAAGAATGAATTAGGTCAAACTCAAATTATTTGGGAAAGTGCTTTCGTTTGTGACCTTCACCCGAATTGGTACTTTAAGCCTTTAGAAAAGTACAGTGTGGACTTGATGAATCGCTATTTGATTGCATGTTATTTTGAGTAATGTATTAGCATATACACCTTCCATTTTAATAACAGCTGCATTTGGATTGCTCTTTTATCTCATTCTGAGGAAAAGGCAAGATCACCGGCAGAATTGGGCGCTCTTCTATTGTCTTATTTATTCTTTTTCAAGCATGCAGTTGGCAAATCTTCTATGTGAACGTTTGGGCTTTTGGAGCTTTGAAAGCTCTTCTCGAGAATTTTTTAAAATTCCACCTGAGACATTCTTTATATGGTTGATATTTTGGTCAATCGTTCCATTGCTCAAGATGCGGTTAGTACTTTCAATAATCTTCTTTCTTGTACTTCTTTGGTTGGATGTATTAAGCATGAAGTTCTTTCAAGAAATTCTACAATTCAAGTTGTATGAAAATTGGATACTAGGCGATGTGCTATTTATCCTATTGGTATTTACGCCTGGATATTTATGGGCCTATGCATTCTATCAAAACAGCATGCTCAGGTATAGAGCATTTATGCAGGTTTTTACCATGATTCTCCTATTCTATTTCTCTATCCCGATTCTTCTTTACGAAATGCACTTGATAAGAACTCTCCATTTCAACTTATCAATCAGTCAATATCAACTTCTCTTTATTTTCGCCTTTCCTGGATTAGTAGCCGTACAAAACTTGGTGACTATTGGTAAAGGAACTCCATTTCCTTATGATAAAACGGAGGTATTAGTTGAAACAGGCATCTATGCGTATTGCAAGAATCCCATACAATGGTCATTTGGTCTACTTTTTATTCCACTTTCCATCATCCATGAATCATACTATTTACTGCTCGGAACCTGCATTTCTATCATCTATGCCTATTCTGTATCTAATTTTCAAGAATATCAGGATATGGAAAAAAGATTCGGAAAGGGCTGGTTGAAGTACAAAAGCCATGTGCCAAAATGGTATTTCTTATTCAAACCACAACACATTCCAAGCGGAGTCATTTATTTCGATTTTGATTGTGCTATGTGTTCTCAACTAAAAAATTGGTTTCTGCGCAGATCAGCTATAAATCTGGAGATTGAAAACGCAAATTATTTTGAACGCAAACTGAAGCAAGTTACTTATGTTGACTATTTAGGTAATGAATTCCAAAGTGTACAAGCTCTAAGTCATGCATTAAATCATATCAATTTAATTTATGCCTGCCTTGGATGGTTCATCAACCTACCAATCCTTCGACATGTACTGCAGATTATTGTTGACTCCATGAGTATGGAAAGCTCAAAGTGTGAACCCACGACCTGAGGTAAAACCCAAATTTAGGCATAAAAAAACTCCCAAAATTCAAGGCTAGAATTTTGAGAGTTTCCTTCCAAAAACCAAACTACTTAACCAAAATCTTATACTGAGGTGTAGGATTCAAAGGACAAAAGTACACGTATTCACCTGCTTCTAAAGAGACTTTTCCTGAACTCGCTGTCATTCCATCTCCAATAGTCTTAGACAGATAAGCTTCCTGAATATGGTCCTTCTGTTCTGTGCTTCCTGCAGGAGCTATTACAAAACCAACTTCGTGATCAACTCCGTTGTTCAACACTTCGAATTGATAGAGCTCGCCTGCCTTCAATTTCAATTTTTTCTTGTCGAATTCACCTTCGGTTTGCTCCAACTGGATTACTTGTACTTCTTGTGCGTTTACTTGACCAGTCACACCCAAACCGATCATTATTAAAAGGATTGTTATTATATTTTTCATGGTTATTTATTTTAAATTGTTTCTAATTGTAATTCTGGGGCAAGCGGAAAGTCGATTGCGAAACCAGTCATGTTATGAATAAAATTGCTTATCGTCTTTTGCCCAATAGCGATGTTTACATCAACTAAATTTGCTTCCGTATAACCAGCTTCGAAGAAGGCATTCAATCTTTCTTCAGATATTTTCCCTCTGTTCTCTACAGCTTCTCCTACTAATCGAACAAGCGCATCAATTTTCGAGTCGAATGGTGCTGTTCCATTTCGCAATTCTACAATTTGCGAATCAGTGAATCCATTCATCTTGGCTATTGCAGTGTGTGCGGCTAAACAGTAATTGCAATTGTTGATCTGACTCGTTATTAAGTTCACAACTTCAATTTCCTTGGCCTTAAGCGTACTTTTTCTGCCAGTAAATTGAAGATAATCACCCAATGCTGTTTCGCTCTTAGCGTAATAAGCATATAGATTAGGGACAAAACCAAGTTTTTGATTTAAATTATCGAAGATCGCTTGATTTGATTCGGATACTTCTTCTCGGGATGGGACTTTAAATTCTCTCATTGTCTTGAAATTTTAACTGTTAATTTTATTTGACAAGACAAATGTGCGGCCTATTTTATGTAATGCACTAGGCTAGATTTCCCGAAGGATTGTCAATTTTTCCTTTTTCGCTGTTAAGCGAAAGATTCTTTGAATTCTGAAGGGGATTGACCTTGATTTTTCTTGAAGAAACGACTGAAAGTAGGAATATCTGAATAGCCTACTTCATAAGCAACTTCTTTCACCGATTTCTCGGGATTGGAAAGTAATCTTCTTGCTTCCAGCATAATGCGCTCTTGGATGTATTGAAGAGGTGTTTTTGCCCCGATCTTGGAAAACATGTTTGCCAAGGTCTTTGGAGATCTATTGAGCAGTTCGGCATATTCCGAAACAGTATGTTTGGACTTGAAGTACTGCTCTACTAAGAAATTAAATTCTCTAATAAGTTCTGACTGATGTTGATCGACCTTTTTGAAATTGTTCTGTTCCTTATAGAGTCGAACCAAGAGTATTAATAGCCTTTTTAACAACATTTGAAGCATTTCCAATTGCAAACTGTCAGAAGATGACATTTCCATTTCAAATACTTGCCAGAGCATCTCAAATTTGTTGACTTCATTTTCTGGTATTTCTATAATGGGCAATGATGAAGCTCCAAAAAATAAAAGGCCTTTGCAACTTACTTCGCTGTCGTGATCTAGGATGCAAAAAAATTGCCTGTTGAATCGAATCATTTTAATCTTCCCCGTCTGTTTCATCTTTAAATTATGAAACTCTGTAATGGAAATCACATGATTCTGTTTAAACTGAATGCGCTGGGCATCTACTTCGAAAATTGAAGCGTCATCCAAAAACCAAACAAGGGTCAAGCCACTTTCAATTCGCCCCTTTAATTCGAGACAATTTAAGGAAGATATATCTTCTATTTTTAAGTACTCTCCTGAAGGACCTTCAAAAAGCATCTCTAATATTGAAATAAATGGTTAGTGCATTAGAAACCTAAAAGGATCTCTTCTGGTTTCTTCCCACCTAATATTAATTTTGCAGGATCTTCGAGCATTTCTTTGACCTTATAAAGAAAAGAGACCGACTCTTTGCCATCAATAATTCTGTGATCATACGATAATGCAACGTACATGATTGGGCGAACTTCTACTTTTCCATCAATTGCAACTGGGCGTTCTACAATATTGTGCATTCCCAAAATTGCCGATTGAGGAGGGTTAATGATTGGTGTGCTTAACATAGAACCAAAGACACCTCCATTAGTGATGGTAAACGTTCCACCTGTCATTTCATCTATAGAAATTTTTCCATCTCTTGCCTTGATGGCTAAACGCTTTATCTCTGCCTCTATCTCATGCATTGTAATGCTTTCTGCATTGCGCACAACTGGCACCATAAGACCTTTTGGTGAAGAAACCGCGATTCCCATATCGACATAGTCATGAGAAATCATGTGATCACCATCAATCATTGAATTCACCGCTGGAAACATTTTGAGTCCTTCACAAACCGCCTTAGTGAAAAAGGACATAAACCCTAAACCAACGCCATACGTTTCTTTGAACTTCACTTTGTACTTCGCCCTTAAATCCATGATGGGCTTCATATCCACTTCGTTGAATGTGGTAAGCATCGCTGTCTCATTCTTCACAGCAACCAAACGGGTAGCTATCTTCCTTCTGAGACTCGACATTTTTTCTGAAGAGGTTTCTCTGCCACCTGACCAAGCTCCTTCCAGTTGATTTGCATGAACTCCTCCTGAAAGATGTGCTAAAATATCCTGTTTTGTAATCCTTCCTCCTTTGCCTGTTCCATTTACATTGGCAGCAGCTATTCCATTCTCGGACATCATCTTTTTTGCAGCAGGGCTAGCATGGCCTTTGGCATGACCTGCTGCGACTGGTTCGGCCTTTTTTTCTTCAACTTTTGCCGCGGGCATTGGACTTGGAGCAGCAGCTTTGGCTTCTTCCTTTTTCTCTGCCTTTTTTCCTTCAGGCGCTTTTGCACTGGTATCAATACTTGCAATGACTGAACCTACTTCAACTGCATCCCCTTCATTTGCTTTAATTGAAATGGCTCCAGATTCTTCAGCAACCAATTCTAAAGTGGCTTTGTCAGAATCTACTTCACAGATAACTTGATCCTTTTCTACATAATCACCTTCTGCAACTAACCACTGTGCAATTTCGACTTCTGAAATCGATTCTCCAGGACTTGGAACTTTTACTTCAAAGCTCATAATTCTCTTTTGTAATTAGGCCACAACTTTTCCCACTTTGGAAAATGCAGCATTAATAATTTCATTTTGTCTGTTTTCCGATCTCTTAGGTGATCCTGAAGCTGGGCTGGCGCTTGCTTGTCGTGAAATCACCCTAAAATTCGGAACATCTACGTTCATCGTCATGTATGCAGCAGGACCCATATTCCTTGGTTCTTCTTGAACCCAAACAAAATCATCTGCATTCTTATATTTAGCAACGATAGTATCTAATTGATTCTGAGGCAAGGGATACAATTGTTCAACTCTAACCACAGCAATGTCTTTGGCTTTTTCCTCCTCTTGCTTTGCGAGCAGTTCATAGTAAATCTTTCCTGAACATAAAATCACCCTGCTTACATCATTTGCTTTAGCCAATGGATCATCGATTACTTCTTGAAACTTCCCTTTTGATAAATCCGACATTGTACACGTACACTTAGGATGTCTTAACAAGGACTTAGGAGTAAAAATTACTAGAGGTTTTCTGAAGTCTCTCGTCAACTGCCTTCTCAGCACATGGAAAAAATTTGCTGGAGTTGTGCAATTGGCTACTTGAATATTGTATTCCGCACATTGTGTCAAAAAACGTTCGATTCGAGCACTTGAATGCTCAGGCCCCATGCCCTCATATCCGTGAGGAAGAAGTAACACCAATCCGCTCATGCTTCGCCATTTGTCTTCTGCAGAAGTTAAGAACTGGTCGATGATGATTTGAGCTCCATTTACAAAATCACCAAATTGAGCTTCCCAAATAGTCAATGTGTGGGGGGTGTACAGAGAATAGCCATATTCAAATCCCATTACACCATACTCTGAAAGGAGCGAGTTATAGATGTAAAACTCCCCTTGGTCCTTACTCAGGTTTTGCAGATGCACATATTTTTCTTCGCTGTCTTCAATTTTGACTACCGCATGTCTATGGGAAAATGTTCCGCGTTCACAATCTTGCCCTGAAAAGCGAATATTATTATTTTCATCGAGAATGGATGCATAAGCCAGAAGTTCAGCCATTCCCCAATCCAATTTGTTATTCTTGACCATTTCAGATCGATCCTTCAGAATCCGTTCTAATTTGCGAAAGAACTTTTTATCCTTAGGGACTTCCGTCAATTTCCCAGCCAAAGATTTGAGTTTTCTTAGATTGACTCCAGTAGCTGGTGAATTATTGAAGTCTTTTGCCTTTGCCACTTTCACACCTTTCCATTGTTTGGCTAAAAAGGCTGTTATATCTGCGTCCTTAATTTTCTTGCTCTTATCAAAATCTTCGGCCAATAAACCTTTGAATGCTTCTTGCAAACCTTTCGCATCCTCATCGCTCATGCTCCCCTCTTGAATAAGTTGTGAAATGTAGATATCCCTTGGATTGGGATGTTTCGCAATTGCTTTATATAAAGTTGGTTGCGTGAACTTCGGTTCGTCTCCTTCGTTATGACCGTACTTTCTGTAAGACAAGAGATCGATAAAAACATCTTTCTTATATCGATTTCTAAATTCAACCGCAATATTCATCACATGCACCAAAGCTTCCGGGTCATCTCCATTAACATGAAATACTGGAGAAAGGGTTACTTTTCCAACATCTGTGCAGTAGGTGCTTGATCTTCCATCAGAATAATTGGTAGTAAACCCAACCTGATTGTTTATTACTATATGAATAGTTCCACCAGTCCTGTACCCTGGCAAATCCGCCATTTGAGTGACTTCATAGACAACACCTTGTCCTGCTATAGCCGCGTCACCATGAATTAAAACGGGCATTACTTTCAAATCATCTCCTTGAAATTCTTGGTCAATTTTAGCCCGCGCGAGACCTTGAACTATTGGGTCAGCAGCCTCCAAATGTGATGGATTTGGACTTAAAGTAAGACTCACTTTTTTCTTGCCAACCTTGCGTTCATGTGTAAAACCTAAATGGTATTTTACGTCACCATCCAAGGAAGCATCGGCATAATCCTTTGGTTCAAATTCCGAGAAAATTTCTTTATAGGATTTTTGAAAAATATTCGCTAAAACATTCAAACGGCCTCTATGGGCCATGCCCATTACTATTTCTTCTGTTCCTTCTTCTGCGCATTTGATTATCAGCGCATCTAAAGCAGGAATTAAGGACTCTGAGCCTTCCAAAGAGAATCTCTTTTGACCTGGAAATCTCGAATGCAAAAACTGTTCAAATCCAACAGCTTTAATCAAGTTGTTGAGAATTTCTTTCTTCTGAGAGGGATTAAAATCGGGCAGATTTGCATTATGATGCATTCTCTTTTTCAGCCAATCAATTTTCTCAGGCTTTCGGATATACATAAATTCAACCCCAATAGATTGGCAATAACAAATTTCAAGATGCTCGACAATATCTTTCAATTTGGCTGGGCCAATTCCACAATCTGTTCCCGCCTGAAAAATAGTTTCTAAGTCGGTATTGTCTAAGCCAAAATTCTCTATATCTAATGAAGGTGAATACTTTCTTCTATCCCGGACAGGATTTGTTCTGGTGAAGAGATGACCACGCACACGATATGCATTAATCAGCTGAATCACTTTAAATTCTTTATGCATGTTTTGGGGGATGTCCCCTTCGGAAGAAGAATAATCCTTTTTGGCAAATTCAAATCCCTCGAAAAATCTTGCCCAACCGCTGTCCACAGAGGAGGGGTCGTTCTGGTACTTTTTGTACTCCTCTTCAATAAAAGCAATATTCGTATTGCTCAGGTATGAATATTTATCCATTTATAGCCCTTTTTAATGGGTGTTTCTTACGGATTATGCATCCGTTAGTTGACAAATTTATACATTAATAAGGGATGAACAACAATTATTGTTTTTGCTTTACACATCCTTTCGATAAGAAAATAGAATGAAAAAGAACTTTCGAAAACTTCATTTGTTAAGCTTTCATGGGTAAAATACTTATCACCGGTGGGTCTGGTTTGGTCGGAAGCGCATTAACAGAGCTTCTTCTGCAACATGGATATGAAGTTGAGCACTTATCGCGCAGCAAAAACTCTCGTGGACATGTTCGTGTACGCTTATGGGACACCAATAAAAAATGGATAGAGGAAGGTAGCTTCGACAATCTAGATGGTATTATTCATTTGGCTGGCGCTGGAATAGCGGATGTCAGGCATAATGAAGAAGGAAAGGAGTTATTGACGAAAAGCCGAGTAAATTCTGCTCAACTGCTTTTTGAAAAACTAAAAGAAAGCCAAAGTAAAATTGACTTTTTCATCTCTGCATCGGCTATTGGCTATTACGGAATGAAAACAACTGACGAGATATACAGTGAAACTTCACCTGCTGGCAATGATTTTGTAGCGGATTTGTGTAAAAAATGGGAGACCTCGGCAGATGCTTTTTCTTCCATGGCTCGTGTTGCAAAAGTCAGAATCGGTTTGGTCCTGGATAAAGATCAAGGAGCCTTACATGCAATCTCATTACCGACTCAATTTGGAATGGGCGCATCTCTAGGCTCGGGAAAACAATGGATGCCTTGGATACATAAAAAAGACCTCGCTAGCCTCTTCAATCACATTATTCAAAATAAAATGGAAGGCACATTCAATGCTGTAGCTCCCGAACACGTGAACAACAGGCAATTCACTAAAGCTGTGGCCAATGCATTTAAAGCTCCTTTTTTATTCCCTGCTATTCCCGGTAAGGTTTTGAAAGTAATTTTGGGTGAAAAAGCTAATTTGGTTCTTGAAGGAAGTCGTGTATCTTCTCAAAAAATTGTGGATAGTGGATTTGAATTTGAATTTTCGACCCTGAAAAAAGCCTTGGACCATTTGTATGCTTAAATTCAAGACTTTGATCAATTGATGTGAATACAGACCTACTCATTAAAGCTTTTCGTCCACTCCAACTAGACCCTATTCGACACGATAAATTTTTTGAATTATGGCAAGCCACTCATTTCCGAAAAGGCGATTTTCTAACACGTCAAGGAGACATTGAGCGCTGGTTTTATGTTGTTGAGGAAGGCGTTCAAATCATCTATCTTATTGCAAAAAACGGTGATCAAAAGGTCCTCGGGTTTTCATATGACGGGTCATTTTCTGGAGTATACGATAGCTTTCTAAAAGGATCAGGATCTAAGTACTATTTACAGGCCATAAAAAAAACAAGCGCTTTGAAAATCAGCAGAAAAGACTACGATTCTTTATTTGACCTATATCCTGAGTTCAACTATTGGGGTAGGATTGCACATCAAGAACTCTTAATTGGAAGAGTTGAAAGAGAAGTAGAGTTATTTAGTCTTAACGCAAAAGAACGATTTGACAAATTCATGTCTCGTTGTCCTCAGCCTTTGCTTAATATTCCACAAAAATATCTTGCCTCGTATTTGAATATGACACCTGAAACGTATAGCCGGCTTAGAAAGTGATTTCTTGATCTAGATCAAGAAATGTTTACTCACTCTTCGAGAAATTTGTCAAAATGAACATTACATGGCAATCGAGATAAGCACAGAGCGTCAATTTAGAAGAATCAAAAAACTGCAGAATGCGTTAATGAATTTACGCAAATGTACATGGGAGGACCTTCAAAAGAAAACAAACTCTAAATCATGGTCGGTCATAGAAATAATCGATCATATGATAATTGCTCAAGAGGTTTACCGTCCTAAAATCAACAAGGCACTGAATAGAGAATATGATAGCCTGCAAAAAAAGACTAAATCAAAAGGCATTCCTGCCTTCCTCATTAAACGTTTCCCTCCGCAAAAAGATAAAATCCGCTTAAAAATGAAAACGAGCAAAATCTTCCGGCCTCATGTTTCAAATGTTGATTTAGAAAATGGAGACGGATTAAATTATATTGATAAAATGGATTCTTCACTCAGGGAATTAAACGATTGGTGCAGCGCTTCTGAAAAGGCAGATTTAAGCTATAAATTCAATTCTGCTATCGGGCCTATTGTTCGTTTCAATGTGATGGAAGCCTGTGAGTTTATTCTGTGCCATAATGAAAGGCACTTTCAACAAATTAAAAATGTCTTGCGTCATTCCTAAAACTCCCGATCGATGAGTGTCAAGGACAAGCGCCAAAGCAATTCTCGAATTGATTTATTTCCTCCAGCATCATCTAGCGCAGATTTTGCCTTTGTCATGTGCTCATTCTTCAATTCACTGATTGCCTCAGGAACTTTTAGTGAGCGCATCATATTCTCCAATTCATTGATTGTCTCCGAAGTTACCTCACCTTTAAATATCTGGGCAATTCGATCTTTTTGAGCATTATTGCCTAATTCGAGGGCTTTCAGTAAAAGAATGGTTTTTTTCTTGGCATAAATATCCCCTCCCTTTTGTTTTCCTAGCGATTCTGTATTACCAAATAAATCAAGATAATCATCCTGAATTTGAAAAGCCCAGCCTATTTCAAGACCAAATTCGTGCAATCTCTCGGTCGAGTACTCATTGGCTCCAGCACAAAGCGCGCCCAACTGCAATGATGAAGCTAAAAGAACCGATGTTTTTAATTTGATCATTTCAACATATTCTTCTAGGGAAACGTCCCAACGCTGTTCAAATTCCATATCCATTTGCTGCCCAATACAAACATCTGCGGCAGTCTTTGAAAAAATATTGAAGGCTCTAAGTCTTGAAATCTCAGGAGTCTTCATGATTTGATCATAGGCCATCACTAACATCATATCTCCTGAAAGGATGGCTGTGTTCAAATTCCACTTTTTATGAACTGTCTGCTCCCCTCTTCTCAAAGGCGCTTCATCCATAACATCATCGTGTACCAAAGAAAAATTATGAAATATTTCTACCGCAAGTGCGGCATTTTCAGTCCCTTTCAACTCTCCATCAAACATGTCACTTGCGATAAGGGTTAGTATCGGTCTCAATCGCTTTGCTGGTAGAGATAAAATATAATGTGCCGGATTGTAAATTGTTCCGGAATGGGTTTCTTTCAGACGCTCAATCGCACTTTCTATACCTTTTCGGTAGTGATCTGTCTCCTGCATTTAATTCAATAAATTTAATAGATAGTTCCCATAACCACTCTTGACTAATGGTTCTGCAATTTTTATTAATTGATCTTTATTTATGAATCCTTTTTTGAATGCAACCTCTTCAATACAACCAATTTTTAGTCCTTGTCGTTCTTCTATTACTTGGACATATTGACCAGCTTGCATAAGAGAAGTAAAAGTTCCTGTATCCAGCCATGCTGTTCCGCGGTCCAAAATCGCTACTTTCAATTTTTCACGTTCAAGATAGCTTTTGTTGACATCGGTAATTTCCAATTCACCTCGCGCACTTGGTTTTAAGTTTTTGGCAATCTCTACGACTTCATTATCGTAAAAATAAAGCCCAGGAACGGCAAAATTCGATTTGGGGTTTTCGGGCTTTTCTTCAATGCTCACCGCTATGTTGTTCGCATCAAATTCAACGACTCCATAGCGTTCAGGATCAGAGACATGGTGAGCAAAAACTATTCCACCATCAGGATCTCTACTAGCCGCTAGAGTCTTCTCCAAACCCGATCCATAAAAAATATTATCTCCCAAAATGAGTGCGCATTTTTCACCCCCAATAAAATCTTCTCCTATTGTAAATGCCTGAGCCAAACCATTCGGCTGGGCTTGTTCCGCGTAGTGAAATTCACATCCTATTCGAGAACCATCGCCCAATAACTTTTTAAAATGAGGAAGATCATGAGGGGTAGATATTATCAGTATTTCCCTGATACCTGCGGACATCAAAGTTGAGAGCGGATAATAAACCATTGGTTTATCATAAACTGGCATCATCTGTTTACTCACGGCTAAAGTAAGCGGGTGCAAACGAGATCCTGTTCCTCCTGCTAATATGATTCCTTTCATGGCCATACGAAACTATTCATATTCTCAATTATTTCTCTCCTTTATCAATCTTTAAATTATCGAGATCTATATCCTCTTCTTCATCTAAAATCTGAATCAAGGGTTCTTTCAAAGAACGGTAGTCGATTAATTTCTTCCAGGACATAAGCAAAGAAGGCAACAATACGAGGTTGGCAAGCATCGCCACCAATAGTGTAACGGATGATAAGATGCCCAATGCCTGTGTTCCACCAAAATCAGAAAGTGCAAACATTCCAAAACCAAAAAAGAGTATTACCGATGTATAGATCATGGAAACTCCCGTCTCTTCAACTGCATTCAAAATAGCTTGCTGCAAGTTCCATGGATTCGATTTTAACTCTTGACGGTATTTGGCCAAATAATGTATGGTATCATCTATCGATATTCCGAATACTATAGAAAAGACCAAAATCGTTGAAGGCTTTATCGGGATTCCAAAATAACCCATCACTGCAGCTGTGAATATGAGAGGAATCAAATTTGGAACCAGGGATATCAAGGCCATAGGTAATGAACGGAAAAGGAAAGCCATCAAGCAGGCAATTACAATGATTGCAATCATCAATGAAATAAAAAGGTTTACAACCAAATACCGTGTTCCCTTTAAGTAAAGTACAGAAGTCCCCGTTAAATTCACTTCGTATTTATCCGCAGGGAATATTTCATCAATCTGCGGTTTAATCTCGTCCTCAATGAGCTTTTTCATTTCGAGCGTACCGATGTCAGCAACCTGAGCACTTACTCTGGTTATCTGTTTGGAAGAATCCAAAAAGAGATCGGCTACACCTTTGCCATTGTTATTCAACTCCAGATAAGGAGCGATAAAACTCTTCTCTTGTCCCTTAATCAAAGAATATCTTGAGGGAGCTCCATTATAGAAAGACTGCTTGGCAAACTTAACTGCATCTACAATAGACAGTGATCGGCTGAGTTCTGGATGTTCTGCCAGCACATTCTGCAAACGCTCAATTCTTCTCAAGGTTTTATCCTTGGTTGCTAGGCCCTTCTTTTTTGTATCGATCAACACTTCAAAAGGCATTACACCATTAAAATTTTCTTCGAAGAACTTCAGATCTTGAACTACTTGTTGATCTTGAGGCAAATCTCCAACAATATTCCCGGTGGCCTGAATTTGGCTAATCCCGTAAGCCCCAGCAATTAAAATGACCGCTGTAATGATATAGATACTTTTGCGGTAATTACTTACCCATGACAAAAGCCAACCAATCACTCGTTCTACCCATTTTTTTTCAAGATGTTTCGTATGTCTTTCCTTCGGTTTTGGTAAGTAAGAAAATATGATGGGTATAATACAAAGGGCCAATACGAAGACCCAGATGATATTGATAGAAGCGATAACACCAAATTCCCGTAATAGGTTACTCTTGGTAAATATGAAGGTAAAGAATCCCAATGCCGTAGTGCAATTGGTCATGAACGTAGCATTTCCGATTTTCACAATCACTCTTTGCAACGCCTTCATTCGATTACCATGTAAGACGTACTCTTGATGGTATTTATTTAATAAAAAGATACAATTGGGAACACCAATGACAATGATCAATGGTGGGATTAGGCCCATTAACATAGTCAACTTAAACTGAAAAAGTGCTAAGGTGCCCATGGCTGTTGCAACCCCACATCCCACTACTAATAGACAAAAGAAAACCACACGAAGTGAGCGAAAAAAGAAATAAAGGATAAATCCCGTTACCAGCGCGGCAAGAATCAAAAAGAAATTGAGTTCTTCTTTAACCATTCGCGTTGTAACTGTCCGGATATAGGGCAATCCAGAATAATGAATCTGCATATGATTCTTATTAAAAGAGTTTGCCTCCTCTAAAAAATCATTGACAACTTTTATACGTTCTTCTGAATTAAATTTATTGACATCCACAAAGACCATCATCAAAGTGGCATATGTAGAATCCTTATAAAGTAGGTTCTGATAAAAAGGCAGCGATTCGATTTTTGAACGAATAGAATCGACCTCATATTGATTGGCTGGTCTCCGTTCGATCAGCGGCTTGAATTCAAATACTTTTTTGTCTTCGTTTTTATGAATATCGTAAAGATGGGTGACAGAGAACACTGAGTCAATGCCATCTATCTCCATAAATTCATTGGCCAAATCGTACCACGCTGCAAAATTCTTATACTCCCAAAGTTGCTCGCCCTTGGTCCCTACCACGATGACATTTCCATCTTCAGAAAAGTCATTCTTAAATTTTTCATAGAATATTTGATCGGGATCATTGCTCGGTAAGAGCGTGTCAAATTTATAGCTCATTTGAATATTGGGAATCTGCAAAGCCATGAATGTTGTGACAGCTGCAAGAACAACCAATATTCCTATACGGTTACGAAGTATTTTACCTGCGACCCAATCCCACATTCCGCAAAATAAGTGTTTTTAATGATTAGACCTTGTATTTCATGAGGGCAATTTATCGCTGAGATTTTCGCTTCTGATTTAGCTTGAATTAATATTCGTTCATCTATATTTGATCTATGTCCTTTTTCAGTCGAAGTATGAATGCCTTTAAAACCTTTGGCTCATATCATTGGTCGAAATATACGGGCTCAACAGTACACTGGGGCAAGCCTATTTCTATCTCTATTGAACCTACAACAGCCTGCAATTTAGGCTGCCCTGAATGTCCAAGCGGGCTGAAAAAGTTTTCTCGTCCTACAGGTAAAATAGATTTGGGCAATTTTGATAAATGGACTGATCAATTAAAATCTTATGTCTCCTACCTCACTTTCTATTTTCAGGGAGAACCCTATTTGAATCCGCAGTTTTCAGACATGGTCCGCTTGGCAGACCAAAAAGGGATTTTCACGGCTACTTCCACTAATGCTCATTTTTTAGATTCGGAAAAAGCAAAAGAGACCGTTGAAAGTGGTCTCAAGAAATTGATCATATCTATAGACGGGACAACGCAAGAAGTCTATGAAAATTATAGAGTTAATGGGGACTTAGAAAAAGTAATTGAAGGAACCAAGAACATCATCTATTGGAAGAATAAACTTGGCAAAAACAGCCCCGAAGTTCACTTTCAATTTTTAGTTGTAAAACCCAATGAGCATCAAATAGAAGAAGTGCAACAACTCGGTAAGGAAATTGGTGTGGATAAAGTAGTATTAAAGAGCGCTCAGGTTTATAATTACGTAAATGGCAATCCTCTTATCCCCGACAATGAGAACTATTCGCGTTATAGGAAAAAGGCTGATGGCACATATGAGTTTAAAAATTCCTTAGACAATCACTGCTGGCGTCTTTGGAGTTCGTGCGTAATTACATGGGATGGAAAGGTTGTGCCATGCTGTTTTGACAAAGACGCTAAATACACTTTAGGAGATCTCAATAGACAGACATTTTCAGAAATTTGGAATGGAGTAAACTATCAGAATTTCAGAGCAAAATTATTACGCTCGCGACAAGAAATCGATATTTGCCAGAATTGTTCTGAAGGAACAAAAGTATTCGTCTAATCTCTTTAAACGCTCATAATGTCCGCTTCTTTTGCAGATATTATCTTATCTATTTGTTCAGTAAAGTTTTTGACAATCCCTTCGACTTTTCCTTCAGCCGTTTTCGCCATATCTTCACTTAAACCATCTTTTTGAAGACCCTTAATTTGGTCCATGGCATCCTTACGGACATTTCTCACAGAAACTTTCGCATTTTCTCCTTCAGCTCGGCATTTCTTGCATAGATCTTGCCTTCTTTCTTCTGTCAATGGTGGTACAGAAATTATGATCATTTCACCATTGTTCTGTGGGTTCAATCCTAAATTGGCATAAGTGATTGCAGTTGCTACATCTTCCAAAAGGTTCTTCTCCCAAGGCTGTACAGAGATCGTTCGCGCATCTGGTGTATTGATATTTGCAACTTGACTTAGTGGAGTCTCCGAACCATAATAATCCAATTTAACGGAATCGAGCATGCTTGGATTTGCTTTGCCTGCACGAATACTTTGCAGTTCTTTTTGAAAATGGTCTATAGATTTACTCATTTGCTCATTAGCATCTGAAAAAACGATATTCAATTCTTCTGTCATGTTCTAGATTCTGTTTAAAAATAGTAAAATTGAAACTTACACCTCAACCAGTGTGCCAATAGGGTCTCCAATAACAACTTTTCTCAGATTTCCAGGCTTATTCATATCAAAGACAACTATAGGAAGGTGATTTTCATTGCATAAAGTAAATGCTGTCATATCCATCACTTTTAGTCCTTTCGCGATGACTTCACCAAAAGTGATCTTATCATATTTCACCGCATCAGCTACTTTTTCAGGATCTGCTGTGTAAATTCCATCAACTCGCGTGCCTTTGAGAATAACATCTGCTCCTACTTCAATGGCCCTTAAGGAAGCCGCTGTATCCGTAGTGAAGTATGGATTTCCAGTACCTGCACCAAAGATCACGATCCGCCCTTTTTCCAGGTGTCTTACTGCCCTCCTTTTAATAAATGGCTCGGCAATTTCCTCCATTTTAATGGCAGACATTAAGCGCGTAAATGCACCTTCTTTTTCTAGGGCTGATTGCAAGGCCATTCCGTTGATCATGGTTGCTAACATTCCCATGTAATCTCCTTGGGTCCTTTCCATCCCACCCTCTGCTGCTTGAACTCCTCTGAAAATATTTCCTCCGCCAATTACAATGGCGACTTCTACACCCTCATTTGCTATTTCTTTTACTTCACGCGCATATTGGGCCAGACGATTATTGTCAATACCAAATTCTTTATCTCCCATCAAAGCTTCTCCGCTGAGTTTAAGGAGTATTCTTTTGTACTTCATAGCTGATTAAAAATGGAATGCCCAAATATAAAGCAAAAAAAAAGAGAGACGATGTCTCTCTTTTCAGATTTATGATAATGCGAATCTCTTGAATTCCGTTACGGTTAAATCTTGTTCCGTATCAGATAAAAAATCGCGAATTGACTTTTTATTGTCCTTAATGTATTGCTGATTCAATAAAGTATTTTCTTTAAAGAATTTGTTCAATCTCCCCATAGCAATCTTTTCCGCCATCTCCGTTGGCTTTCCTTCTTGAATGGCTTGATCTTTTCCAACTTCAATTTCTCTATCAATTACATCCTGTGCAACACCTTCTTTATCCACTGCAATTGGATCCATCGCAGCAATTTGCATTGCCACATCTTTTGCAGCATCTACTTGACCACCTTTGTTTAAACCGACAACAGAGGCAATTTTATTACCCGGGTGATTATATGCATAAACAGTGTCCGCAGCAACAGCAGCAAATTTTGATAAATCGATTTTTTCACCAATAACTCCCGTTTGCTCAATTATCTTCTCAGAAATTGGCATACCATCAATTTGCTTTGACTTCAGCTCGTCCAAATCCGCTGGTTTTTCATTAAGCGCTATCTCAGCAATTTTATTTGCAAAATTCACGAAGTCATCGTTCTTAGCAACGAAATCAGTTTCACAGTTAAGAACAATAATTGCACCTTCTGAACCGGAATCATTTGTCTTAGCAATAACCAATCCTTCTGTAGCATCTCTGTCACCTCTTTTCGCGGCAACTTTTTGTCCTTTCTTTCTAAGAATGTCAACAGCAGCATCAAAATCGCCATTCGCTTCAACCAAAGCGTTCTTGCAATCCATCATTCCTGCACCTGTTGCTTTTCTTAAATTGTTTACATCAGCAGCTGTAATACTCATGTCTCTATGTTTTAGAATTAAATACTTATTAATTATTCGGCTGGTTTTTCACCTTCCGTTTCATTCTGACTTTCTTCAGCCGGTGCTTCTTCAACCGGAGCCTCTTCAGCAGCAGCCTCAGCAGGAGCTTCTTGGCTTTCAATTGGCTGAACTTCTTCTACTTTTGCTTCGGCTTCGGCAACTTTTGCTTCGGCTTCTACCGCTGCAGACATCTGAACCTCTTCCACAACCTCAGGCGTAGTTAAATCTTTCTGCGTTTCTCCGCTTGCCTTGCGCTCTTCTTTGGCCTTGTTTCTTTCTTCCAAGCCCTCTTTTATCGCACCACATACCTTATCCATGATGAATGAAATTGACTTCGTAGCATCATCATTAGATGGAATCGCATAATCGACTAGGTTTGGATCACTGTTCGTGTCTACCATTGCGAAAGAAGTAATGTTTAATTTATTGGCTTCTGCAACTGCAATATGCTCCTTCAATACATCTACGATAAAAATAGCTTGAGGAAGTCTACTTAAATCAGAGATTGAACCTAAGTTCTTTTCCAATTTTGCTCGTGTACGTGTTAGCATTAAGCGCTCTCTCTTAGACATTGTTTGAGAAGTTCCATCTTGAAACATTTTATCAATCATGGACATCTTTTTCACTGCTTTTCTAATTGTAGCGAAGTTGGTCAACATACCTCCGAACCATCGTTCAGTTACATAAGGCATATTAACTTCAGCAACCTTTTGAGCAACAATATCTTTCGCTTGCTTTTTAGTTGCAACGAAAAGAATCTTCTTGCCTGACTTGGCCATGTCCTTAATAACAGCGCAAGCTTGATCTAATTTTACAATTGTCTTGTTGAGGTCGATGATGTGAATCCCTTTTTTCTCCGAAAAGATATAAGGAGCCATGTTGGGATTCCATTTTCTCTTTAGGTGACCGAAGTGAACTCCGGCATCTAATAAGTCGTTGAATTTTACTTCAGACATATATTTTAATTATCGGTTTACGTTCTCTAAAAGCAACCGCAGGTTATTCTTCACAAAGAGTCCTGCTAGTTTGGATGCTAAACCAGCGTTAATCTTAACGCTTGCTAAATTGAAATTTCTTACGTGCTTTCTTCTGACCTGGTTTCTTTCTCTCTACCATTCTCGGATCTCTGGTCATCAGCCCGTGCGATTTCAGTTTTGGTTTGTGCTCAGGATCAATTTCTACCAATGCTCTAGAAATAGCTAGACGAATGGCTTCTACTTGACCTGTTACACCACCTCCAATCACATTTACTTTAACGTCAAAACTGCCTTCAGTATCGGTCAATGCAAATGGTTGGTTTAATTTATATAAATGTATATCAGTTGGGAAGTAATCTTTTGCTTCTCTCTTGTTGATGGTAATTCCACCTTTTCCTTCAGAAACATAGATTCTCGCAATTGAAGCTTTTCTTCTTCCGATTGTACTTACAACGTCCATACCTTAATTAACTTAATTTAAATTCTTTTGGTTTTTGAGCCTCTTGTTGGTGCTCAGATCCAGCATACACATATAAGTTTCTGTATAAAGCTGAACCCAATTTATTCTTTGGCAACATTCCTTTGACTGCTTTTTCTACCAAAGCATAAGGCTTTCTCTCCATCAATTGTCTTGCCGTAAGAGATCGTTGACCACCTGGATACCCTGTGTGACGGATGTATTCCTTTTCAAACATTTTATTACCTGAAAGAACTATTTTCTCTGCATTAATCACAACAACATTATCCCCACAATCTGCATGTGGAGTATAATTCGTTTTGTGCTTACCGCGCAACAACTTTGCCACCTCACTGGCCAATCTTCCAAGTGTTTGTCCTTCAGCATTCACAAGCAACCACTCCTTATTTGCAGTCTCTTTATTTGCCGAAATCGTTCTGTAACTTAAAGTATCCACTTTTCTAATATTTAAATGTCCCTTTTATTTGGGCGTGCGAAGATAAAACTATTTTTTCTTTGAAACAAGCTACCATTCGCAATTAAAATCAGCCTTTTTAACGGCACCATCTCACAAAAGTTCGAAATTTTAAAAAAGGAAACATAAAAGCCCGATAAACGTAGACCAAATAACAATTTACGCGTACTATTTAATGATTCGTCTAACCACACTCATCGTAATCATTCTTTATTCATGGTCAGCATTGGCTCAGAATATTGGCATCAATGAAGACGGCTCAAACCCCGATCCTTCGGCAATACTTGATATCAAGGCGAGTGACAAAGGCTTTCTTGTTCCCAGACTCACCGAAGCTCAAAAAAATGGGATTAGCAGTCCAGCGACAGGACTTTTGATTTATCAGCACAATGCGGATTCTGGCTTTTTCTATTTCAACGGTGCAATTTGGATTCCTTTGCTATCGAAAAGTATTGTTCGTCTGATTGATGAAGACGAAGACACCTGGGTTGATGTTGAACAAAATCCAGATGAAGACATGGTGAGAATGACCTTAAGTGGAACAGAAGTTCTCAAGTACTCTAAAAATGCCAATGGCGTTTCTTCTATCGAATTGACCAACAACATGAACAATACCTTGCTCGGTGAATTGTCGGGGTTAAATCTTAACCCGAACCTAAGTGATGGGATTTATAACACCTTCTTGGGAAATAGGGCTGGAAATGTGGCAAGCGAAGTTTCATATAGCACATTTGTTGGTGCCAATGCAGGATTGAATGCAAGTTCCTCGACACTGAACACCTATTTGGGCCACAATGCAGGTTTCAGTAATGACACAGGGGCGGCAAATACCGCATTAGGTCAACAGGCCGGCTATAACAATGACGATGGATCCTATAATACCTTTGTTGGTCAAAGTGCGGGATTTGACAATATTGGATCGGCAAATACCATGATAGGCCAAAATGCAGGCTTCAATTCATCAATGGGAGATTTCAATGTATTCATAGGCGAACGATCTGCATACAATGCAGCGATGGGCAGCGAAAATGTTGTTATCGGCTCTGAAGCAGGTCTGGGGTTGAACCATGGAAATGAGAATGTGTATGTTGGATTTGGAGCAGGAAGATCCAACACTGGTAGTGGAAATATATTCATCGGACATCGAGCAGGCGAGAACGAATCCATGAGTAATCAACTATATCTAGACAATAACAACAGTTCATTTCCTCTCTTAGGAGGAGATTTTGCCAATGACATAGTCTTTATAAACAATACGCTTGGTGTAAACACACAAAGCCCAATAGCAAATCTAGATGTCGATGGCAGTGCCATTTTTAATAAAAGCAATGCGAACGTTAACTTTATTGTGCGCGGAAGTTCCGCAACCCTCATATCGACCAATGGCTTAACGGACAATGTGGGCATCGGGCACGCCAATCCTGCCTACACTTTGCATGTGAGAAATGGTAGCGCTACTTCCAATACCATATTCGGTTTAGGAGATACGGAATATTTCAGCGATGGAACAAATACAATCTCCTTATTGGCAGATTTTGATCCAATATCCACTTTTACATTGGATATGGGCGAGCCCCCTTTTTATTGGGATGACATGTGGGCCGACAATTTCATTAATGTTTCAGATATGCGCATGAAGGAAAATGTCAAGCCTCTGTCCTATGGCTTGAATGAACTCATGCAACTCGAAACGTATTCCTATGTATTACGTGAGGACCCTTTTCAGGAACAAAAAATTGGATTGAGTGCACAAAACATTTTATCGCTGATCCCTGAGGCGGTCAAAACGACCAATCATGAATTAATCGAAGGATCATCAGATCGTTACGAAGAAGTGGAATTGGAAAATTTTGGGTTACGCTATAACTCTCTTATTCCTGTCCTAATAAAAAGTATTCAAGAGCAGCAAGCTATTATTATGCAGCTGCAAGTGGAAATTGAAAAATTGAAGAAAAAATAATCCCTTGTTATCTGTTCGGTTCAGGCATTAACAAAATTCGTCAAAGGCCATTTTCATATGGTCAGCTATCATTTCTGCTGTTCTCCCCTCAATGTGATGACGTTCTATCATGTGAACTAACTTTCCGTTTTTAAAGAGGGCAATACTCGGTGATGAAGGCGGATAGGGTAGCATATATTTTCTTGCTTGCGCCACTGCTTCTCCATCAAATCCAGCAAATGAAGTAGTCAATTTAGATGGTAATTTATCATGCTGCACGGCTAATTTAACTGCAGGACGCATTGATCCAGCCGCACAACCACAAACAGAATTTAAGACAACCAAAACCGTTTCTTCTGCGCCTGAATTTAAAATTGCGTCTACCTCTTCCGGAGTTTTCATTTCCTGAAATCCTACTTCCGTCAATTCGCCTTTCATTGGCAATACCATTTCTTCTGGATACATAATCTCTTAAATTTGATGCAAAATTAGCAATTCAAAAAGAATAACCGGTATTGAGCCGAATTGTTGCACATATCGAAAAACATGGAAACGATTGGCAAAAACCAATCGCCTATAAAATTCGCGAATGTATTCTTGGTTTTGTTCCGCATGTAGAAGAGTCCATCAAATGGGGCTTACCCTTTTACTTTATCGGCAAACACAATCTTTGTTACATTCATATTCGCAAGGAAAATATTCGTGTCGGCTTTTATAAGGGTGCGTTATTCCGCACTCCTGAGCTTTTGGAAGGAGACGGCACTCAGGTTCGTCATCATGTTTATCATGAAGGAGATCCATTTGACGAGGCCGTTATGAAAGTTCTCTTGGAGGAAGGATTGGAATGGTTGGAATATCGGATTCCTTATCAGCGTAAATCAAAGTGATCTTTTTGACTTAAAAAACTCCTTTAACAAGACGCTGCATTCATTCTCCAAAACGCCTCCTTCAATTTGGGTTTTGGGATGAAGCAAGTGATTACCTTCTTTTAAAAATCCACGTTTTTCATCATAGGCACCAAAGTAAACTTTTCCAATTCTCGACCAATATGCTGCCCCTGCGCACATGATACAGGGTTCAAGAGTGACGTACATCTCGCATTCATTCAAAAACTTACCTCCTATATATTCCGAAGCGGCAGTGAAAGCCTGCATCTCAGCATGCGCTGTTACGTCATTGAGCCGCTCTGTAAGGTTATGCCCTCGCGCAATGATCATACCTTTACATACAATAACTGCCCCCACAGGGACCTCATCGAGAGCCAAAGCTTTCTCGGCTTCTCTGAGGGCTTCGCGCATGTATCGTTCAGGGCTTTGATCAAGCATAGTTCAATCAAAATTAGAATCAAAATCAAAACCAAAAAAGAAATACGAGTCTAATCTGAAAAAACACCTTGAAAGCATGAATCCCCAATACCGTGAATCCGTTTAAATACATTATTTTCGCAGCAAATTTTCAAATCATGCATAGAACGCATACGTGTGGAGAGTTAAGAATAGATCACCAAGGTCAGGAAGTGACACTTTGTGGATGGGTACAAAAATCAAGAGATCTCGGAGGTATGACTTTCATTGATCTTCGGGATCGTTACGGCATTACGCAATTGGTTTTCAATATGGAAAGCAATGCTGAGCTATGTGAAAAAGCACGTAAAATGGGTCGAGAATTCGTTATTAAGGCTCGTGGAAGTGTAGCAGAACGCTCTAGTAAAAACGACAATATTCCTACAGGACATATTGAAATTGAAGTTTCTACATTGGAAATTTTGAATGAAAGTAAAACACCTCCTTTTACGATTGAAACGGAAACCGATGGCGGAGATGATCTGCGCATGGAATACCGCTACCTTGACCTGAGAAGAAAACCGCTCATGGACAACCTTGCTTTGCGACATCGCATGTCTATAGAAACAAGGAAATATTTGGATTCAATTGGATTCTTTGAAATTGAAACGCCCTATTTAATTAAATCTACTCCTGAAGGCGCGCGAGATTTTGTGGTGCCTAGCCGAATGAACGAAGGCCAATTTTACGCATTACCGCAATCTCCTCAGACCTTTAAACAGCTCTTAATGGTCTCTGGTTACGATCGCTATTATCAAATAGTGAAGTGTTTTAGAGATGAGGACCTAAGAGCAGATAGGCAACCGGAATTCACACAGATAGATTGCGAAATGGCATTTGTAGAACGAGATGACGTCCTGAACACTTTTGAAGGTTTAACGCGTCATTTATTCAAAACAGTGAAGGGTGTTGATCTGCCGGAATTGCCAAAAATGCATTATGACAATGCCATGCGTGACTATGGAAATGATAAACCGGATGTTCGTTTCGAAATGAAATTTCAGTACATCGAAGATGTAACTAAAGGCAAAGGATTTCAGGTATTCGACAATAGCGAGACTGTAATCGCTATCGTTGCAAAAGGTTGTGCAGTATATACAAGAAAACAAGTTGATGCGCTAGTCGATTGGGTAAAACGACCTCAAATTGGAGCCAAAGGTTTAATCTATTGTAAAGTCAACGAGGACGGAACATTCAAATCTTCGGTAGACAAGTTCTTTGATCAAGAAGCACAGGCTGCCTGGGCAGAAAAATCAGGTGCGGAAAAAGGAGATTTAATCCTGATCCTATCAGGCGATTTGAATAGTACAAGAAAACAAATGAGTGAACTGCGACTGCACATGGGAGGAGAACTGGGATTAAAAAATCCGAATGTGTTTAAACCGCTATGGGTCGTTGATTTTCCTCTTGTTGAGTACGATGAAGAAAGCGGTCATTGGCACGCCATGCATCACCCTTTTACTTCGCCTCGTCCTGAAGATCTTGACAAGATGGAAAGTGATCCTGGAAAGGTATACGCCAATGCCTATGACTTAGTAATAAACGGAGTTGAGATAGGAGGAGGTTCTATTCGAATCCACGACAAGGCCATTCAATCCCGCATGTTTGATTTACTCGGATTTACGAAAGAAGAAGCTCAAGCTCAATTTGGTTTCTTGATGAACGCCTTTGAATACGGTGCACCACCTCATGGTGGAATTGCATTTGGTTTTGACCGTCTCTGTTCTTTATTTGGAGGCTCGGATTCAATTAGAGATTTCATTGCTTTTCCCAAAAATAATTCAGGCAGAGATGTGATGATCGATGCCCCAGCTCCCGTTGACAGCGAGCAATTAGATGAGTTGTCTCTGGCTCTAAACATAAGCACTGATTGAAGTATAAACAGCGTTTAATACCAAAGGCTGCATTCGCTTTTTCGAAAAGCTCATGTTATTGGTGGTGTTTCGCAATTCTCTTCTTTTTGGTTCAGTGCGCTCAAGAGCGACAAAAAAATCATCGTGAATTACGCAATGAAATTCTTTCACAACCCCTCTTGGGAAAAGTGGATTCCTATGAAGAAGGTAAGTCTTCCATCCAAGGTTTTCAGCATGAAGATGGCTCATACGAATACTTCTTTATAGACCAATTCAATGAAGAATTTTCAAATGGGTTTTTCGGTCCTGTCACCTCAGAGTATGTCTTTGATCAAATGATTACTTTAGACATACAATCCGAAGGGTCTTGGAAGATTATTAATCAAACTGCTTTTCCGGGAAGGTTGGTTCAAAATAGTCAGAAAGGCCCGTTCAAGGTCTCGCAAACTTTGTTCTTTCCCGACTCTCTAATCAGTGTTTCGATATTTTCGATTGTGAACAGTAGCTCGGAAAATCAGGAACTAAAGGCCAGTTGGACCTATCGACTGCATGAAGATCTTCGCTTGCAAAAAAGAAAAGGATACGGAGGACGTTTTTTATCTCAGAATGGAGAATATTGGCCTCATACTTCAGGAGAAGACATCGTTACTTTTCAAGAAGATTCAACACGAATAAAAAAGAATGTTCATTCTATTCCCCTCGTTCCACAAGAAGAAACAAAGCTTTATTGGCTCATATATATAGACGAAGGACTCGATACGATATTACCTAGTCGAAGATCAAAACCATGGCTTTATTTCCCCGAAGAAGAATTGATCAAGAACATTGAATATTGGGGCAAAAAAATACAATTGGATGAGTCAACTTTTAGTGATGATTGATACCTTTAGCAGATATCAATTTTACCATGTCTGAAAAGAAGACCCTCTATTTATTGGATGCTTTTGCATTGATTTACCGCGCTTATTTTGCCTTCATCCGTAATCCGATTACCAATTCAAAGGGGATGAATGTTTCCGCAGTCTACGGTTTCACAAATACACTAAATGACCTCATTAAAAACAAGCAGCCAAGCCATTTTGCTGTTGTATTTGACAGCAATGACGAGACGACAACACGCGCACAAGAATTTGAATTTTACAAGGCGAATCGAGAGAAAATGCCAGAGGACATTCAAATATCTGTTCCCATAATCAAAGAGATCACCAAGGCCTTTAATATTCCCGCGCTAGAGTGCCCTGGCTATGAAGCAGACGACATTATAGGGACCTTGGCCAAACAAAAAGAAAAGGAAGGATATACCGTATATATGGTTACGCCCGACAAGGATTATGCTCAGTTGGTTTCAGACAATATTTTTATGTATAAACCAGGAAGGCAAGGAAAACCAGACGAAATTTTGGGGATTCCAGAAGTGCAGGAAAAATGGGAAGTAGAACATCCTGAACAGGTCATTGACATATTGGGAATGTGGGGCGATTCAGTGGACAATATCCCTGGAATACCAGGTATTGGAGAAAAAACGGCCAAAAAATTGATCAAGCAATTCGGCTCACTGGAGGGTTTATTAGAAAACACAGAACAATTAAAAGGCAAGCAAAAAGAAAATGTCATCAATTTTGCAGAGCAGGGTAGAATCTCGAAACTCTTAGCTACAATTATTCTAGACGTACCGATAAACGTTAGCGATGAAGATCTCTTGATCAATGATCCGAATAAAGAAGCCTTGACCGCTTTGTTTCAAGAATTAGAATTTAGAACACTTGGAAAAAGGGTTCTAGGCGATGAATACGTCTTTAATGCCCCCTCTAAGCCAGGTGAACAAATGGATATGTTTGGAGCAGGTGGAGAAGATTTAGAAACGCTAGATCAAGGGAAAAATATTGAAAACACCGATCATTCTTATAAACTCGTGCAATCTCAAGAGGATATTGACGGCCTGATCAAACTTCTTCGCTTTTCAAAATCCTATTGTTTTGATACAGAAACAACAGGGGTTGATCCTCTCTTGGCTGAATTGGTTGGCTTGTCATTTGCTGTCAAAAGTGGAGAGGCTTATTACGTTCCTACTCCCGAAAATTTTGATGAGTGCTCTTCTTTTATGAAACAGTTTAAAGACGTTTTAGAAGACCCTTCACTGGAAAAAATAGGTCAGAATTTGAAGTATGACATCAAGGTCTTAAAAAAATACAACATAGATATACGTGAGAATCTATACGATACAATGTTGGCGCATTACCTCATTGAACCTGAGCGCAGGCATAACATGAATTACCTTGCTGAAAACTACTTGGGTTATACACCGGTGTCTATTGAAACATTGATTGGTAAAAAAGGAAAGAATCAGAAAAGCATGCGTGATGTTTCGTTGGATAAAATCACAGATTATGCCAGTGAAGATGCGGATATCACCTTTCAACTGAAAGAGAAACTTGCACCCAAAGTCGAAAGTAAAAAAGTCGGTAAGCTTCTCGAAGAAATTGAAACGCCTTTAATCAATGTATTGGCAGATATGGAATTCGAAGGGGTGGCATTGGATAAAGATTTTTTAATCAACTTTTCAGGGGAATTGGGCCAGGAAATACTGCAATTAAAAGATCAAGTCTTTTCCATGTCTGGCACTGAATTCAATTTGGACTCCCCTAAACAATTGGGAGATGTTTTATTTGAACAAATGCAATTGACCTATAAAGGTGCAAAAACGAAAACTGGACAATATTCGACCAATGAAGAAACGTTGACCAAGTTGAAAGATGACCATGAAATCTTCCAGCATATTCTTGACTACAGAGGCTTGACCAAATTGAAAAACACCTATGTCGATGCACTGCCACAGCTGGTTAATCCCGCTACAGGAAGGATACATACAACGTTCAATCAAACCGTTGCAGCGACTGGACGATTGAGTTCTCAGAATCCCAATTTGCAGAATATTCCAATCAGAACAGAGAATGGAAGAAAAGTGAGAAAAGCATTCATTCCTCGCAATAGCGAACATATTCTTTTGGCTGCTGATTACTCTCAAATTGAACTTCGCTTAGTCGCGGAAATTAGCGAGGACCAAAACCTGATGGAAGCATTTTTGGAAGGTCAAGACATTCATTCGGCTACCGCTGCAAAAGTCTATGGTGTAAACATTGATGATGTTGATAGAGAGATGCGCTCAAAGGCCAAAATGGTCAATTTCGGTATCATCTATGCAATTTCTGCTTTTGGCTTAAGCCAAAGGCTGAAAATCCCAAGAACCGAAGCTAAGGAATTGATCGAAAATTATTTTGAACAGTATCCAAACGTCAAAAAATACATGGACGACACTGTAGAGTTTGCGAGGCAAAATGGATACACTGAAACGCTATTAGGGAGAAAACGATTTTTCAGAGATATCGAATCGAGGAACCACACGCTAAGAAGCGCAGCTGAACGAGAAGCTATTAATTCTCCAATTCAAGGCTCGGCTGCAGATTTGATTAAAAAAGCTATGATTGATATTCACCGAGAAATGAATAAACGGGAATTAAAATCGCGCATGACCTTACAAGTGCATGATGAACTTGTTTTTGATGTATTTAAACCCGAATTAGAGGAAGTTCAATCTCTTGTAAAAGAGCTTATGGAATCAGCCATTCCTAACTTAAAAGTTCCGATGAAAGTAGATGCGGGAACAGGTCAAAATTGGCTTGAAGCGCACTAGTAAAAATAATTATCGATAAAAAGAAACAGTTTCTCGATTTTCCCGTACAAAAAACCGACTAATACCATTTTTTGAGATGATGAATAAGGAAAAAATGAGACTGAACAAAACTATTGGCTTTGCCTTAATACTGGCTTTCGCCTTTTTCATGACAAGTTGTGAAAACGATGAAAACGGAAGCATCAGTGCGAGCAATAAAAGCACACTTGACGAAGAACAAACCAAGGATAATGTAGAAAAGGTAAAAAAGATTTTTTATTCAATCCCTTCTACTATTGAGATGGCCACAATTATTCAAAATTCTGGTGCCTCTTACAACAGTGATCTCCTCAATGACATTAATAATGTAAGCAACTATACATCTTCTTCTTCCAAGGCGATCAACTTGGGGATTTATGGAGCGGATTTAAGCTATACAAGTGTCTTCAACAGAAATCAAGAGTCCGTTTTCTACCTTTCTTGCTCAAAGCAATTGGCAGAGCAATTGGATATATCTAATGCCTTAAGTGAGGATCTGTTGGATAGAATTGAAGAACAAGTCGAAGATAGAGAAGCCCTTACAGATATCGTTACAGAAACATATTGGTCACTTGATTCCTATTTAAAGGACAACGACAGAAGTGAGTTGTCAGCATTAATGGTAGCAGGAGGATGGCTAGAAGGCCTTTTTCTGAGTACGCAGATTTATAGAGAAGGAAACGCCAATGATGAATTAATTCAACGAATTATCGATCAAAGATTTGCTTTGGATCATTTAATTCAATTGGTAGAAAGCCATGGAGTGTCTGGAAGTTTAGTAGACGTAAACACGGACCTCAAGAGCATTAAAGACCTATTTGATCAAGCTCAAGTAGCTCAGTCATCAGGTAATTCCAAAAGTGATGGCATCACTGTAATAGGTGGTAAGAAATATGCCATGTCCAATGGCCAATTAGACGAACTGTCTGTATTGGTAGAAAATATTAGAACTAAATACGTGAGCTAGAGATATGAGAACCAGATTAGTATTTATCGGATTATTTCTGTCCTTGGGGGCTATGTTGAATGCCCAACAGTGCAGATCGTTTGTAAAAAAGAATTGCATTGGCGATTTAGCGCCTTATACTGCAAATGAAACATTCAATAGTGCTGTATTGATTCCCGGTGACGAGGCAGAATTGAATATGACCTTTTATGCTGGTCAAGAATACAGATTGTTTGTTTGCAACGATCCCATTTTGGGAGAAGTCGATTACAAAATTTACGACAGCGAAAAGAATGAGGTCTATAATTCTATAGAAGCCGGAGGTGGATTTTTTGACTTTGCAATGGAAAACACTCAACAAATGATTGTAGAAATTGCTGTGCCTTTAGAAAGAAATCCAAACAAATTGATTCATCAGGGCTGTGTCGCCATCATGGTTGGCTACAAAAAGTAAGCAGTTATTCTTTCATGAGCTTTTGAGCAATTATACCCTTTGCGGTATATAATTCAAAAAGATAGATTCCCGAAGACCAATTATCACTGGTAAATTGAATTCTGTTCTTCCCCATTTCAGGGTTAGATACGCTGCCATTTAATACAGATTTTCCTGATAAGTCTTTTACTTTCCATTGAATCTCTTCGATGTTGTCCAATTGGAATGTCACGTTGAAAAAATCTCTTGAAGGATTTGGGAAAACGCGCACTTTGTATTGCTCATCAATTATCTCAGAAACTCCTACCAAAGGATCAAAAATATTTATATCATCCAGAAAGATATTGTTCCCGCCATCGCTTTCGAAGCGAAACTTCACGAGTAAATTACTGACGAAATAATTTTCTAAGATATTGCTCGTTGAAATTTCTACCCATTCATTATCAGCTGGTGTCCAGTTCGAATTGGTCACATCTCCATGGGTCGAAAAATTATTTCCTTGTACGCTTTTTCTCAGAGACCAAATTTGACCGCAGTCTTTTGAAACATACATTCTCAATCTTTCATTGTTAGTGGTATTTCTTTCTGCGTAAGCATATTTGAAAGACACCATAACTTCCTCAAAATCCTCAATATCGATAGGCTCACTTATAATCTCATCGATGTTCCCAGGTCCATTGTATCGGTTATTTATCCAAATAGAAGCATTTCCACTCGCTGACACATTGGGGTTATATTCCCAGCCGAAGGTCTGATCCAGATTCAAAACATCCCATTCTTCATCAAATACAGACTCTCCGCCCTCAAAACCGTCTATAAAAGGCAGCTGATTACCTTCACTTGGCAATACATTGATAAACGATTCAAAAGTTTGAGAACTGGAATTTGTTCCATCGAACACCGTTAAGGTTACTGTTTTTAGACCAGGCTCACTATAAACAACAAGAGGATCCTCTTCATCGGAAGAAGAAGGACTCCCACCGGGAAATTCCCATAGACGGCTTTGAACACCATGGAATGATTGATCGTGAAATCTGACCGTATCGCCAAAACAAACCGTTGTGTAATCTGCAGCTGCAACTACTTCACATACTTCCTCTTCACCTATTACTCCAGTTGCAATCAAATTAGAATTCGTCCATAATTCATCTCTATCGGCAATGCCCGAATTCAAAGCATTTCGCATACGTGTTTTCTGACCTTCAGTGAACATTTTTGAGCAATAACTATACTCCATGTAATTTTCAACATTATCCAAAGAACCACAGGTTTCACCATTCACGTTGCACGAAGTCCACCCTTCAGTCACTGGAGTGTCACTGACCCCATCGTTTCCACATTCAACTCCTGCACTATTCGTATTCCCCCAAACATGAGCGAGATTCAACCAATGACCTACTTCGTGGGTCAATGTAGTTGAGCGCGTTAAAGAGGATGTCCCAATTGCTCCAGTATAATCATGCCTTAAAACGATTCCATCACCTTCAGGCCAATTGTCTACCGAAATTGGTCTATAAGTATATCCTGCCGCACCAGAAGCATCCGCGCAGACCCAAACATTTAAGTATTCATCTCGAGGCCATTGTATCAATTCCTTCATGTCCTGATCTCCTTCATAGGTTAAAGCCGAAGCGATGCGGTTGATTCCTTTCGTACAATTTCCTTGAGGATCTTTGCGCGCTAGAACAAATTCAATTTCAGTATCTGCCGCAATGCCGACAAATTCATCCTTGATGAGTGAAGCAGTGGCATTTTGCAGTCGCATTTGTTCATTCAATACTTGGACCGAATTGAGAATCTGCTCATCCGAAATATTCTCTTGTCCCCAATTGTGAATGATGTGGTATACTATTGGGATTTGAATAATACTCCCAGAACGCATCGTTGCTTCTTCATCCTCAAAATGGGACTCTAACTGTCTTGCGCGATTTTCAAGTGCTGGAAATCTTTCGTATAATTTTTCTGTCATCTTCACGGTATTACAAGGGTGTACATGATCGTGATTGGACTGAGAAATTAGGTTTCCATTGAAGAACAAAAAAGCGCAAAAAGCAGAAAGAAAAAGCTTCATAAGTTTCAAAATTGATACAATATACCTCTAATACAATGGACTAGCAATTCAACCTACAGTCAAAAGCGCAAAATAAATAGGGTTTTTAAATTAACCCATGGCCGTCTTCAAATCTTCAATTAAATCGTCAACATCCTCAATTCCAACGCTTAAGCGCAACAAGGAATCAAAAACACCTGTTTTAACTCGCTCTTCTTTTGGAATCGCAGCATGTGTCATAGTAGCAGGATGACCTATCAAAGACTCTACACCTCCTAAAGATTCAGCCAATAAAAAGTATTTAGTTGATTGTGCGATACGACTTGCTTCTTCTAAATCATCTCCTTTCAGCGAGAATGAAACCATACCTCCGAAACCTTTCATCTGCTCTTTAGCTAGATAATGGTAAGCATTGTCGACAAGTCCTGGATAATTAACTTTTGCAACTTTCGGATGACTGCTCAAATACTGAGCTATCCTCAACGCGTTTTGACAGTGCCTTTCCATGCGAAGATGCAAGGTCTTCACACCTCTCAATACTAAAAAGCAATCATTTGGAGAAGGAACTGCTCCGCACGAATTTTGAATGAAATATAACTTCTCGGCAATTTCTTCATTATTGGTCATCGCAGCACCCATGATAACATCGCTGTGTCCGCCTAGGTATTTGGTAACTGAATGCATGACAATATCAGCACCTAGATCAAGTGGGTTTTGTAAAAACGGAGATGCAAAGGTATTGTCCACGCAGAAAAGAATTTCCATTCCAGCAATCGCATTCTTAATGGCATCTAGATTTAATACCTTAATGGTAGGGTTTGTAGGGGTTTCAACCCAAATCATGCGCGTCTTGTCCGTTATCAAGGAATCAATCTCATCAATATTGTTCATATTGTTGAAAGTGAATTTAATCCCTAGAGGTTCAAATATTTTAGTAAAAACTCTATACGATCCTCCATAAAGGTCACTGCACGAAATGACCTCATCTCCAGGCTTCAATAATTTAACTATGGCATCGATGGCCGACATTCCGCTGGCAAAAGCCAAACCGAACCTCGCATTCTCGAGAGATGCTAAATTCTTTTCAAGTGCAATCCGTGTCGGATTCTGT
Source organism: Bacteroidota bacterium (assembly GCA_039028335.1). Lineage (GTDB taxonomy): Bacteria > Bacteroidota > Bacteroidia > Flavobacteriales_D > JABDKJ01 > JABDKJ01. The sequence goes on along the minus strand of JBCCIF010000001.1, from coordinate 68,280 downwards.
GTTCTCGAATACTCAAATCCTTTGTGTTTGCCAATGCCCTGTTGCACATAAGTAGAGGTTTGAAAAATAGGCGTCATGATTGCCCCAGTAGAAGGGTCAGACTCTAGCCCCGCATGAATTGTCTTTGTACCAAATTTCATATGCCTTTCTGATTTGCGGCAAATGTAAAAAATAGAAGAATACCTGTCACGCAATTTTTGGCTTTGACACTCTTCTTAACCATCTCGGAAAAACGACTACTCCAAGAAATATATACAAAAAGTAAGTCAATATTCGCCATAAAATAGATAAAGGTCCGGCAAGATGAACGGGCAGGATATCCTCACCAAAAAAAGCTGCGAAAACAATCTCAGCCAATCCGCTGCTCCCAGGTGTTGGGCTGATGAGCATAATTATCCACATGCACAATTGTTTAGCATAGATCAAGAAATGATCGTTAACCACCACCAATGCAGCAATTAAGCAATTGACTACTAAATACCTTGAGGTCCATGACAAAAAAGTGGCTCCGAAAGAAGTCAACCAATACTTTTTAGGTTTTCCTTTCAACTCTTTTGACGTGACAATAAGATCATCTCCCCATTTAATTACATTGTATTTCCACCTCCTTAACCATGGTAATTTAAAGAACTTGAGCAATAAAAATTTTACGCGTCTCGGAGAAATAAATACTCCATAAATTATGAGAGAGGTTAAAATCAATAGAAAGAAATAGCCCAACCAGAAGAAGCCAGTTGTGCTAAAGGTAAAGCCCATTATTTCTGTATTCCAGGTTTTGGGGAAGATCAGTTCTGCGCTCAGAAAGAGAAAAACGAATGGAACCATGATTATATAAAATAGCTCGTCCAGCATGGCCGTTATCATAACTATTCCAGTCGATTTACCCGCAGAAAAACCTTCCTTATAAAGAAACCACACGGCAAATCCAGCTCCACCGACAACGGAAGGTGTCAAAGCGGAGGCAAATTCCCAAATAATGATGACGTCTAAACATTTGCGCCAAGACAGGGTTTTATCCGTTAATATTCTCAAACGCAGTACATATCCATAAAGCCTTATGCCAACACATATGCAGGCAAGGAGAATCCAAAATGCCGTTAAATATGACCAATCGATTCTCTCAAGCGTTTCTCTATATGTAATCCGATCGTAGTCTCCTTTTTCTTCTTCCACCTCCTGGAAATGGTCGGGATTTTTGACATCTATTTCATCCAAGCTTAAGGATTCTACAACTTGATAATTACCCTGCTCAACACGCTCAAAATGAACCTCTGTAATGCTATTGTAAAACACATAAGATGCTGCCGCAAGCCCAATTAAAATCGGAATCACAACCCTACGCATACTCAAGCGTTTTCTTATGTCTTCTGTTCTTTCCAGTCTTCTACTTTAGCGGAGTTGAAATTAGAATAAAAGTCATTAATTCGCAGAAATCTTTTGATATGCGGAAATTCTACTATTTAAGCACCTGTTCAACCTGCAAAAGAATTATGAAAGAGATTGAACTCCCAAAGAATTTTGAGTTGCAAGATATCAAGACTGAACGTCTATGTGAAAATAAATTGAATGAGATAATAGCACTTTCTGGCTCGGTTGAATCGCTTTTCAGCAAACGATCTATGAAATACAGATCCATGGGCTTGCACGAAGTAGAATTGACCGATTTCGAAATGAAAAATCTCATCTTAGAAGAATACACCTTTTTAAAAAGACCTGTGGCAATTGTGGACGATGAGATCTTTATCGGAAATTCTAAAAAGGTAGTCGAAGCTTTAAAGACCAAAATCCATTCTTGAAGAAAGGCCTCTTACCATATCTTGCGCTTGTTGGCGTTCAACTCATTTACGGAGCAAACTATGTGATTGCAAAAGGTATCATGCCCGATGTAATTGGCCCAACTGGATTGGTATTTTGCAGAATATGTGGAGCATGTCTTCTTTTTTGGTTCTTTTTTGCCTTCAAATGGCAGAAAGTAACTAGGCCTGATTTAGCCTATCTCGCATTGTGTTCATTTTTTGGCGTTTTTGTCAATCAAGTTCTCTTTCTGAATGGCTTGAATTTAACCTCTCCTATTAATGCCTCTTTGATAATGATTACCATACCTATATCGGTATTCATTCTATCTATTTCATTCTTTAGAGAAAAAATAACGCATCGTAAATTATTGGGCTTATTGCTCGGATCTGTAGGATTTGCATATATGGTTGTCGTAAGTAACCAATCGAGTAAGATTGCCTCATGGCAAGGTGACGTGATGTGCGCTATTAATGCATTCTCTTATGGTCTGTACCTTGTTCTGGTTAAGAAAATGATGATAAAGTACCGACCATTAACTGTTTTATCCTGGCTGTTTCTATTCGGAACAATTATGATAATTCCTTTTGGATGGAATCAATTCACTGTTGTTGAATGGACTGAATTAAGCGGCCATGAGCTATTTTCCATTTTGTTCGTAGTTGTGTTTGTGACTTTCATAGTCTATTTCCTGAGCATTTACGCTTTGAGCAAAATAAGTCCTACAATAGTCAGTTCTTTTACATTCACTCAACCGATTGCGGCAGCTTTTTTTTCATGGGTTTATTTCCTTGTTCTCTCTTCATTGGGGAATGATGTAACGGACTACACTAGTGAAATCAATCTAAGTAAATCTTTCAGCGCTCTTTTGATTTTTCTGGGTGTGTTTTTTGTCGCCATTCCAAGAAAACAGGTTACTGAATAACTAATCGATGGACTTCCTTGCTTTTTCCATGAAAGAAGTTCAGAAAATATATCCCTCCTTCAACACTCAATGGAAGAAGGATTTCTTCCGAACAAGGTTCCCAATGTGCTATAATATCTCCTAAGCCATCAGACAAAGACAAATGTTGAGGACAATTTTCCTTGTGCTCAATGAATACTTTTAAGAGCTGATCACCATTCAAAAGAGTCGGATAAACGCGATACTTAGAAGTCTCATAGGAACCGTAATAAAAATCACTGGTTACTTGATTCTGTCCTACAATGACAGCAATAGAATCCTCATAATTGAAGGGGTCAATTTGACCTGAAGCAATTTGATTAGCCGAAGAATCGGCAAGAAGCAATTCTTCAGTGAATTCATATATACCAATATCCATGAAATAAGAACCATTATTATCTCCATCATAAGGGCGAAATGTGCCCATGAAATCAAAATCTGTAATTAATGAATCTAGTCCTGCATCTATGAGATTCGAATCTTGGTTTGGTCTAAAATCCGAATTCGATGCATTTAAAAACAATGGGTCTGTCTCAATGTTCCCATCACCAGAAATTATTGATTTGGAAAAATCATTTTTCCAAAGCCGACAATTTCGGAATAGGTAATTGTTGTGTTCGGTAATGGCAGGTCGTGTATTTTCTTTGTAGAGTTGAATATTGTAAATAACCGAATTGACAATCAAATTATCCTGATTGGGGGCCTTGGTTGAAAAGAAATTGATTGCATCATTGAAAATGCAATTGGCAAATAGGTTTGATTGAACAGGACTATTGTACACCCCATCCCACATATCTATAGCCGTTTTATTATGTTCAAAAAGACAATTGACAAATAAGTTATTAGAACCAGCACTCGATGGCTGTTCTCCATATTCTTCTGAGTCAAAAAATCGCACCGCAACTTCCGTATTGGTGATTACGCAGGCATCAAACGTATTGTGATGCGCTCCCTCACGCACAACTAAACCCACTTCGTTCTGGGCCACACAATTCCCAAAATAATTGTGATGGCATTGCGGTCCGCTTACATAAAATCCCTTATTTGTGTTTACCGAAAGGCATGTTAAAAATTGATTATTGGCACCATTCTTCACACCAATTCCATGACCCGAATGGGAAGAAATATACGAAGCTCGATGCACCGTGCATTGTTCGAAGATGTTAGAATTACCCCAGGTCATTATAAAATAATCAGTCGCATTGATGTCCGAATAATTAGCGGCATGACATTTCCTTAATTGATTGTAATCACCATATATTCCAAAGCATTCTGCTCCTGCATCGATAATTTCGCAATTCTTCAATGACCAATGCTGATCATCTACAAGAATGCCCCATCCACTGTATTTACCATTAACTTGTAAGCCAAAAGTATGACCAACAATATTTTCTAAAACGATGTGGTTCGATTGTTCATGAGGAGCTCGCATATTGCGTATTCCCAGCCTAAAATTCCTAATTTGAAAATTTTCCAGCACTATATGACTGTGCCCATTTAAATCTATTGCAATTCCTTCACCGGGATTAGTACCAGAAAGGGTCGGCATATCTTCTTCATTCAATCCATATCTCGGGTATTGGGCTTCGGGTTGATCTCCAGGAATAGATTTATAACCCTTAAACACAATTGGAAGATTGGGAAGCCCACTGTGCTTCATAACAATGTGTTGATCAAGATATTCTCCTGCTTTGACATAGACTATATCCCCTGGAAAAAGAACAGTTTGGTCTAAATCCGAAAAATTATTCCATGGATTATTTAAGCTGCCAGTACCATTCGAACCGGCTGCCGCATCAATGTAGTATACATTGGCTTTACAGCAAATACATATTAAAATACCGAATATCGATAGCAGCACTCTCCTCATCTCCCTAACCTATAACGTATAACACAATAAACGGTCTATTCATCGAAAAGTTAATATAGACTAAATTAATCCTTACGCTTCATCTAAATTGAATCAAAAGTGATGATTTTGAAATGATTACATTTGGAAAAATTTGAATCTATGGTCCTATCAATGACGGGATATGGTCGTGCGGAGGGAAGTATTGAGGAGAAAAAAATTATAGTTGAATTGAGGTCTCTTAATTCAAAACAATTGGATGTTTATTTTAAAATTCCATCTGAATACAAGGAAAAAGAATTGGCATTCCGGTCTTTCATCAATACCGAAATCAGAAGGGGAAAGGTAGAGTGTATCATCACCTGTTCTGGCGGAACAAATAAGAAAGCTGCACTCAACAAAAGTATGGCCCGGATTTATTTCAATGAAATCAAATCTCTTGAAAAGGAATTGGAATTTAAGACAATTGACTACACTTCTGTTTTGGTTCGTATGCCTGAGATGATGCAAACAGAAATTGCTGAAATTGATGACTCAGAATGGGAATTGGTTTCTAATCTGGTTCAAGAAGCTGCTAAAAAATTGACTGGTTTTAGAAAAGACGAAGGGGAAAAACTTGAAAAAGACCTCACGCAATCAATCGCTAATATAACATCACTGCTTTCCACCATACAACCTATTTCCGAAGAACGGATCGAGCTTGTAAAGACAAGAATCAGATCTGCTCTAGAAAAGACAATAGACAAAGAGAATGTTGATGAAACCCGATTCGAACAGGAGCTAATCTATTACATTGAGAAAATGGACGTCAATGAAGAATTTGTTCGATTGAGCAGCCATTTAAAGTATTTCTCGGAGACCTTGGCTCTTAATGATTCGAATGGTAAGAAGCTTGGGTTCATTACCCAGGAAATGGGAAGAGAAATCAACACCCTCGGGGCAAAGTCCTACAATGCTGAAATGCAAAAAATTGTGGTCGAGATGAAAGACAATTTAGAACGCATCAAGGAACAGGTTCTCAATGTCCTCTGACTTTCTAGGAAAATCAATAATCGTTTCGGCTCCTTCTGGAGCCGGTAAAACAACTTTAGTCAGACATTTGCTCAGCGAAAGAACTGACCTTTGTTTCTCTATTTCTGCAACCAATCGCCCAAAAAGAAAAGGAGAAGAAGATGGAAAGGATTATTATTTCCTAAGCGATGAAGAGTTTAAATCAAGGATTAGAAATAATGAATTCTTGGAATGGGAAGAGGTTTATGAAGGAAGGTTTTACGGAACATTGAATCAAGAAGTAGAGCGAATTTGGTCTAAAAACAAACATGTTGTTTTTGATGTCGATGTTATTGGAGGATTACATTTAAAGAAAAAAATGGGAGACTGCGCCTTGGCAATATTCGTTAGTCCAGGTCATATGGACGTGCTAGAAGAACGGCTCAGAAAAAGAGAAACCGAAAAAGAAGAAGAAATTTTGATGCGGCTTGATAAAGCTGAAGAAGAAATGAAAACTGCTTCTCAATTCGATTATATCTTAATAAATGATGCCTTAGATAAGGCAAAAAACGAATTGATGGAACTCACCAAAAATTTTGTCAGCAATGCTTAAAGTCGGCCTGTTTTTTGGATCGTTTAATCCAGTACATATAGGCCATTTATCAATTGCCAATTACCTATGGCAAAATGAGGAAATCGATGAGGTGTGGATGGTGATTTCCCCTCAGAACCCATTCAAAGAAAAAAAGGGACTTTGGAATGAAGAGCTCCGCCTCGATTTATTAAAAGTTGCTCTGAAAGGTCATGAAAATATAAAGCCATGCGATATTGAGTTCGAATTGCCTAAGCCTTCTTATACCTACTTCACCTTAAAAGAGTTGAGGAATCGTTTCCCTGAGCATCAATTTTCAATAATTATCGGAGAAGATATTTTAGAAGGACTTCCAAAATGGAAAAATGGAGAAGACATTATTGCTGAAAATTTTTTCTATGTCTATCCAAGAACTACCTCTTCGAACAATCATCTCGAATTGAAAAATGCAAAGCAAATAGCTGCTCCAAAACTCGACATTTCTTCTACTTATATCCGAGAAAACTTGCAACAAGGAAAAGACATTCGCTTTTTAGTTGGCAAAGACGTTGCGCAATTCATCCTCGAAAACAAAACGTTCTAGTTCATCTTGATTGATAAAGGTAAATCCTTTTCGACCATCTAAATAGCGGGCTAAATATTCTTGCTCTGTCTGACCGGGTGTTGGCACCAGAATGGCTTCTTTCTGGAGTTGATATAAATCCATAATACTTGAATACCCTGCGCGACAAAGGACCCATTTACTTTGATTAATCAAATCATTTAAATCCGTTCCTCTTAAGTGACCCCAAATATCAATATTCTCAAATTTGCTTTTACTCGGTTCATTGGGAACACCCCTAAGAAGTGCACACTTGAGTTTTGAAGAGAGCATTTTTCTCCTTACCGCTGCTTCAAAAATACTTCTTTGTGGTTCAGGCCCAGATAGTATGCAAAGAAGATCATAAGTCATGTTTGTGCTTTTTTCACATCTTTTAAATCGACTGAGCGGACCTATATATTTAGCATCCATTCCTTCAGCATTCGAAAGCTCACCAGTGAGATTATCAGGGCCTTCAAAATCTGGGATCCATAGCTCATTAAATCGGGATATAAATTGCTTATTAATACGATTCAACCAGTTGAACCCTTGTGGTAAGGACATATTAACCTGATGGCTTAAGAAAACTGAATAAATGTCTTTATGATAACATCCGAATCGATTATCGGAAAGGATCAAGTCTATCGATGAATTTTCCAGAATGCGTTCCACTTCTTTCTTTTCACGAAGAATGGCTTGCAAAATTTTTTTGCTTTGGAAACCCATATGCCACAAAAAGTATTTTCCCTTCTTGGGGTAGGAAATATTATAAGCCGGCAATTCAAAAAAAATGAGGTCGGGAAACTCCAACTTTAATAATTCCAGGGAACCACCATTTCCAGCGATTGAAACCTGCTTGCCTAATCTTAAGAACTGATCGATTAGAGGAATACAACGTGTGGAATGACCAAGTCCCCAATCGAGGGGACACACAAGAATGTGGTTGTGGCTATCTAAATTTAAATTCACTGCTCTAAAGGTACATTGCTTTTTCAAAATTTTAATTTTGAACCCTCTATGGGAAAGGACAAACTTAAACGGTTTGCAGAGAATGCAAGAATGGAAAATGTTCTCGAGCCATCAATTGATGAGGTTCTTGCGAAAGACAGTCCATTCAAGGGTAAATGGAGTACGTATTTCGACAATTACAATCCGATTGTTTTGGAATTGGCTTGTGGCAAAGGAGAGTACACAGTTGGAATGGCCCGCAAATTTCCAAATAAGAACTTCATTGGGATTGATATAAAAGGCGCAAGAATGTGGCGAGGTGCAAAAACAGCTCTTCATGAAGAAATGGCCAACTTGTATTTTTTACGTACACGAATAGAGTTCATTGAACGCTTTTTTGACAAAGATGAAATCAGCGAGATCTGGATTACTTTTGCCGACCCACACAAGAAAAAAAGAAATGCAAAGCACCGCTTAACTCATCCTCTATTTCTCGATAGATATCGAAATTTGTTGATTCCAAAAGGAACGATCAACCTTAAATCAGATAGTACTTTTTTGACTGATTTTACGCTTGATGTTATTCATGAACAAGGTCTTAAGGTTCTATATCAATCTTTAGATGTTTATGGTATCGGAAAGGAGAAATTTCCAGAAGAATTGAACGCGCTAATGGAGATTAAGACATTTTATGAAAAGCGTTGGCTGAAAGAGGGGAAGAAAATCAAGTTTATTCAATTTCGAATTGATCGCAACTAAGAAAATATCAGAAAAGAACAAGGACTTTTTCAAAATGGTCTTTGAGGTGGTTCGTCTAATTCCAGAAGGACGTATTACATCATATGGCGCCATTGCTAAATATTTAGGCCTTGCGAAATCAGCTCGTATGGTGGGTTGGGCAATGAATGCGAGTCATACAGCAGTTCCATCCGTCCCCGCACATCGTGTTGTAAATTCAGCAGGCCTTCTTACAGGGAAACACCATTTTGAATCACCTTTTGCAATGCAGGAAAAATTAGAAGCTGAAGGCGTTCAAGTAAAGAACGACAAGGTTCAAAAATTCAAGGATGTGTTTTGGGATCCCATGATCGAATTATCACTCGATCATTGATTTGTCTCCATCTCTCCCGATAGCACTTCAGCTAATAATCGCTTCGCTTTGGCGGTGCTATACGTTCCCAAAAGGAACATCATTTTAGTTACTGCAGCTTCTAAAGAAATATCTAAACCTGAAATAGCACCGACCTCACTCAAAATTGCACTGTTTTCATACTTTCCTTGCTCTACTCCGCCATCAATACAGTGTGTAGTATTGAGGATGAGTTTGCCCTCTTGTATGGCTTTATCCAAGGCTCTTCTCAGCCAATCTTGATTAGGAATGTTGCCACTGCCGAAAGTTTGGAGCACAATCCCTTTATTGTTCTCATTCTCCAAAACCCCTGTGACTTGATCTTCTCGAATTCCAGGGTAAAAAGTGATTACAGCTATTTTATCGGATACCGTTTTATGAAATTGCGTCTTCTTTCTATTTGCAGGTAAATAAAATTTTGGATTGTACTCAATGTGAACACCTGCTTCGGCCAATGGAGGAAAATTGGGTGACTTAAAAGCATCAAAGTGTTCGGAAGAAAATTTCGTTGTTCTATTTCCTCTAAGAAGCAGATCCTCAAAGTAAATACACACTTCTTTTGGTGCTTTATCAGAAGACGCTATTTCAATGGATGTAATCAAATTCTCTTTCCCATCTGTCCGAATCATTTCCAGCGGCAACTGACTTCCCGTAAAAACAATTGGCTTCTGAAGATCCTCTATCATAAAGCTCAATGCAGAAGCAGAATAGGCCATTGTATCCGTTCCATGAAGAATGACAAAACCATCGTATTTTTCATAGTGTTTCTCGATGAGCTTAATCAGTTTAAGCCAGGTCTCGGGACCTGCATCAGAGGAATCAATTGGAACGCTGAAGAACAAGGCATCTATTCGGCAATTAAATTTTTTAAGAGCTGGAATTTGACTCAATAAATTGTCGAAGTCAACCGGTTCTAATCTGCCAGTTAAATGATTCTTCACCATTCCTATGGTGCCTCCTGTATAGATGAGTAATACCTTCTTTTTTTTCATGCGAGATCAAAAACTTCGTGGGCATTGGCCGAGGTTATTCTACCAATTTCTTCAATAGAACGTCCGTAAATTTCGGCTAGTTTCTCTGCAACATAATAGGTATATGCCGTTTCATTCCGCTTTCCTCTAAATGGAACAGGACTCAAGTAGGGTGCATCTGTTTCCAGGACCAAATGCTCGATATCTACTCGGCCTATGGTCTCGGCCACACCTGCATTCTTATATGTCAAAACTCCTCCTATACCCAGTTTGAAGCCCCCATAGGCAATGATTTTCTCTGCTTGTTGGAAACTCCCCGTGAAGCAATGAAAAATTCCTGTTAGACGTTCATCATTCAATTCATCTACGATTTCAAAAATCTCATCAAAGGATTTTCTAGCGTGAATTACGATTGGTAACTCTCGTTCCTTTGCCCAAATGATTTGCTGCCGGAAAGCTTCTTGCTGCATGCCCAATGTTGAAGTGTCCCAATGCAAGTCTATCCCAATTTCTCCGATCGCTTTAAATCCACCTTTGTCCAAATAGGAACGCACGACCGCTAACTCATCTTTAAAATCCTCTTTTACAGAACAGGGATGCAATCCCATCATAGGGAAGCAATTATTGGGATACCTGTCTACGAGTTTGAGCATGGGCTCTATTGATGTTTTGTCAATATTTGGCAATAAGATTTTAGATATTCCTTGATTCAAAGCTCTTTCTATTGCTTCATCCCTATCCTCATCAAATTGAGTCAAATACATATGCGTATGCGTGTCAACAAATTGCATGGCTCGAAAATAGGGAATTAATTTACCTTTGTTCGCATTCAATAAATGGCAAAATTTCTCGTCATACGCTTTAGTTCAATTGGAGACATCGTCTTGTGCACACCTGTTTTTAGACATTTAAAAAAACAAGTATTGGGAGGAGCAGAGGTTCATTTTTTAACTAAAAAGAATTTTGCATTTCTGCTCGAAGACAATCCATACATAGATAAGACCTATTCCATTGAGCACAGCACGCATGAAGTCAGAGAAGATATAAAAAATGAAGACTATGATTTCATTATAGACCTTCACAACAACGTTCGCTCACGAATGATCAAACGGAAAACTAAAGTCTTAGATTTTACCATCAATAAAAGGAATTGGGAGAAATGGCATTGGGTAAATTTTGGCAAAAATCACCTGCCAGATGAACATATAGTCGATCGCTATATGCAATGCATTTCTTCCTTTGACATTAAAAACGATGGTGAAGGATTGGATTATTTTATTCCGGAGAATCAAAGAGTGAAATGCGAAGGAAAGTTCATTTCTTGGGCAATTGGAGCAGCTCACCCAGGTAAAGTCATGGGGAAAGAAAAACTGTCCGCTATACTAGCTTTGATTGACATGCCTATTAAACTAATCGGTGGTCCTGAAGATGAAATTTTGGGAAAGGAAATAGAGTCGAAATTCCATCATGTCGAAAGCCTTGCAGGTCAATTAAACATTCATGAATCCGCCTCTGTAATTGAGCAATCTGATTTATTGATTACGCCAGACACGGGTATGATGCATATTGCGGCTGCTCTGCAAAAAAAGACCTTATCTTATTGGGGTTGCACTCATCCAGGCCTTGGAATGTATCCCTACATGGATTCGTCTAAATACAGAATTGTTATGCCAGAGGGTGGGCGAAGCAAACCTTGTTCTAAATTGGGAAATCGTTGTAAGTATGATCAAAAGAACCCTTGTCCAAATCAAATTGACAATCGGGAATTTTTAAATGCGTTAGACGACTTGATTTAGTTCTTTCGTTGAAACAATAAGGCTGGCTTATTCTGTTCGTTCGAAATGATTTCGACATCGTGGATCTTCTTTGACCGTTGTGTCATTTTATAATCCAAAGAAACATTTATGGAGAAATTGAAATTCCCAGTGAGCATTTCTTCAATGTAGGTGTTTACATTGAACAGCACCGTTTGCATTCCTTTTTGTCCTACATAAACGGAGTATACCTTGTCTCGTTCTAAATGAAGATTAAAAACACCTTCATCTCCGCGGATGAACTTTCGATTCTCTCCAAATTCCATCGTCTGAATGTAAATCGGATCCAATTCGTTCGCACTCTTAGCTGTAATTTTGATTTTCACAACATCCGCTTTGGATTCGCGAGAATCGAGCCCAAATGCAAGACAGAATGTCAAACCTAATATGGGAATGATGCGCTTCATGAAATGGTATTCACGTTTGAGGCTTTTCGTTTAAAATTTATACGGTGAAAAGCCTCATTTCGTTACCTAATCAATTATCTGCCAGCATCAAAAGGGTTTTGTCATTGATTCCATGAAACAGATGAAATCGGATTTTGTCTTCTTCCAAAGAACCGACAATCTCTTTTTTCATATAAATTTCAATTACATAAGACAAATTGCCTTTAGTAAAACCGTCTACGCGTGTATCTATTTTTAAAGACTTGCTCTGACATCCAGGTTGATTAACCTTTACATCGTATTCCTCATTCAGATCAAGTACCAAATTGAATTTATTCTTCGCATTGGAGATATCTTCTTGAACGAGTTCTCCGGATTTAAAAACATCTAGGGTAATATCACTATGCAGGTTTTCGTAAGTATGCGCTATAACCTTTAGCTTTACCTGCTTTTTATATTCATCTTCATTCTCAAGGGTAAATCCAAATAAGGAACATAGGAAAATACCCAATACTACATTTCTAACAGCTCTCATAATTTCTAATTTAAACTGTTAGATTGGACTAAACTATCAAGGTGTATGCTTCGTTATACTATGAAATTTTGAAGATGTTTCACTTTTTTTGAGGAATGAATAAGTTTTTGAGCTCTGTGGCATCTTCTGGATTCATTCTACCCGCCAATATAAGACTCAGTTGCTTTCTTCTGAGGGCCCCTGCATGTCTTTCTTTTTCTGTCTCGGTCTCTGGCACCAATTCAGGCACGCGAATCGGACTTCCTAATTGATCAACAGCAACAAAGGTATAGTAGGATTCATTGCATGGGATTTTCTTACCTGTTTGATGGTGTTCTACCCAAACCTTGGAAAAAACCTCCATTGAAGATGAAAAGGAACGGGTTACCCATGATTCGATGGTAACAATATCTCCCAGCTTAATGGCTTTATTAAATGAAACATTGTTGACTGAGGCCGTTACGACAATCCGCTTACAAAGTCGATGAGCCGAAATTGCTGCATTGATATCCATCCAAAGCAATAACTGACCTCCCATGAGGTTCCCCAAAGTATTTGTTTCATTGGGCATAACCATTCTTGCTGCAATCGCTTGGGTTTCCTTCGCACTTACCTTTTCTTCCATGTGAAATTTTTGACAAAGATATACTATTCCTTCTTCTACTTTTTAAGCATCCAGACTTCAGTATTTCCCGCGATTCGGTTTTGTCTGATTAAAGATTGTGCTTCGCTCTCTTCTAGATAACTCCCTTGACTCACTCGCCACAATCGGCCCTTTTTATCTATGATAAAAGCGCGATTCCCTTGGTTTCTTAGAGCTTTTGTATGCTTCTCCGCATTGCTCTTAAGGCTGAAACACCCGCTGATTACGTGATATGGATAATTCGCAATTTCTGAGTTCGCATATAAAGAAGCCATTGGATCTGGAAGGGGTTCTTCAGGCATTCTCGTAAATTCAACAATCAGATCCAAACTGTCTCCTTCTTCTAGAATCAGGGAAGAAGATCTGCTCTCGTAATGGTTTTTCTCGAATGATTTAAAGGGATTGAGATCGCTACTGTGAATGTGACCTCCGTTAAAAACTTCACTTTGCCATGACACGACCCCTAAATACATGAAAAGCGGTAATATAACGGCTGCAACCCAATATCGATAAGCATAGCTACTGCTTTCATTAACTACTATTGTGTCTTCTGTAATTATTTCCTCTTTTGGTCTTTCTGATAGGTGAAAAATAGGTGTCTCGGTTTGAACAAGCTCTTGCTCTTTAGCCTCAATTTCTTCTATTTTTTCGGTCTCCGCATTGCTTTCAGGGATAAAAAACTCGAACATACCGAAAGACTCAGTGAGGAAGTTGACGCTTTCATCTGGTTCAAATTGAATGCTTTCTTCTTCATCAAAAAAGAGCATCCCAACTTTCTCAAAAACCACTCTGTTCCCAGCATTAAGTCTAGAGAAACAATCTTCGACCTTTTTCTTTATTTGCTCATTGGCTTCTTCAAAACTAATCTTCTCAGCTTGCGCAATGTGGTTAGCCAATAGACCATCATTATTCACCAAACTACTGTTAAAGCCTACAGCTTTAGTCGGAGGGTAAAAAATACGCGTGTCTTCATGGACATATGCCGATTTATAATTGGTTACAAACCCCCCTAAATCAGGAATGATAACACAATCGTATTCGTAGAGTAATTCAGCTATTTTAGTAGAAAACTGATCCATGAAATTGAACCCTCGAATTTATGATTTTTAATCGATTGCAAACTGCTTCCAATTCGCTAATGCATATTCGTAATCTGCAGGACTATCTATTGCCGGTCCATTATCTTCACTTAATGCCGTATAAATATCTATTCCATTGACCAGCCATGTAAGTTGCTCGAGCTGTTCAGCTTTTTCTTCAGCACTTTGCATCATTCCATCGAGTTCGTCTATGCAGTCTGATTTAAATCCATAGATTCCTACATGAATATAACGTATGAGGTCACTGGGCTTTTTTCGTGGAAACGGAATCACTGAACGGCTAAAAAACAAGGCTTTCCCATTTTTGTCAATCACTACTTTCACTCGATTGGGGTCCACAATTTCATCCTCATCCTCTTCCTTTCGTATCAGCGTTGCAATACGAACCTCTTCCTGCTTTAGCGTCTGAATTAATGCATTTATGCTCTGGGGTGAAATACAAGGCTCATCGCCTTGAATATTGATAAAAGCATCTGCATCGGATTGTATCATTCTAAAAGCAACTCTGCAGCGTTCACTTCCATTTGAAATGTCTGGAGAGGTCATTACAACCTGACCATTGAATGAGATTACTTCTTCTTTAATTCTATTATCATCTGTAGCGACCCAGACCTCATCCAATTCCGACTTCAAACACTGCTCATAAACTCTCTGAATCATACTTTTTCCATGAATATCAATCAAGGGTTTTCCTGGAAAACGAGTCGAACCGAATCGCGATGGAATGATGCCTATTACTTTCATTGAATGCTGGTCTTAAATTGAATTTGAACCAAACGAGGTGCTTCAATTGCAAGTGGCCGAATGGCATAAGCCCTGTTCAAAGCATTGTTTACAATCAAAGATATTTTGCTGTGGTCATTGATATGATAGCCAGCCCGCACATCAAATATGGCGTCCCCTTTATTGTTCTCTCTTCGCCATTGAGTCAATCCTGTTTCAATTTTCAGTTGCTGTGGGAGATTAGGGTCGGAATCCAAATCTTCAAATATCTTATCAATATTCTGCATAAAGCTGTTGTACCTTCCACTTATTCCAAAATGAAACTTTTTCCAATCTGCAGAGATATCTCCTCGAATTTGATGTTGCATTCTGTATTTTAAAATGTTGCCATCTGGGTTTGAACTGGTATTTATAAATGTCGGATCGACAGGAGAGTTTGGATTGTCAATATAAACCTGTTCCGGTGTCAACGTCACGGGTTTTGTATAGGTATACCCCAACAACGTATTCAATTCCAACTTGCCGATTTCATCACTTGAGGCCAAGGTAATTTCTAGCCCTTGTACTCTGGCCTGACCCGTATTCAATGACCTGAATCCCAATCCTAAAACGGGGTCCTGAATAGTTCCCCAGGGGCCAAAAGTAAATTCTATAAAACGATCAAATTCCTGTTGAAAGAGGGCTATGTCTATAAAACCTTTGAAATCCTTCAGCTTGAATCCCTGCTTTACTCCGATTTCTAAATTCCAACTTCGCTCAGACTGCAAAGATAAATTGGGATAGATTATCAAGGAGCTCACTCTGGTTTGAATGAACTTCTCTGCTATTGAAGGAAATCTAAAGCCCTGACCGAATGAGGCACGAAGGAATGTGGCTTCCCCAAGATGATAATTCAAGCCACTTCGGAATATACTGGCCGATTCGCTCTCTTCATTGATCTCGAAACGCTCATGCCTGAAGCCCAATGAAATATTCAGTTTTTTATTGAATTTCTTGTCCAACTGTAAATAGACAGCATTCTTACTGGCACTATTGGATCCTGCTTGACCCTCGTTTCCAGCGAATAATTCCGATTCAGCGCTAATGTCCTCATAAACCACTCCTGAGGTAAGGTTAAAATCAGCTATTCCCAATTTTTCAAAATCCTGTGAAAATTGGTATTCTGAATACCAGACATCAGAGAAATTGCTTTGATCATTGGTGTTCTCATTGTCTAAACTGTAAATTCTACTTTTCAGTTTGTGCTGAGCTCCTTTGTCTCCATAGTACTCAATGTAAGGATCAATATGATAAGCATCTTGCTTAGTGAAGGTCAATGAACCGGGATAAGGTCGATAAAGTCCGGTATCACTGTTCAACCATAGGAGTGTGGTTGAGCTATTACTTTGATAATAATTGAGGTTCAATCCAATTTTGATTCTTGGGTTTGATTTAAAATTCTTCCTCAAATTTAGGCTTACTCTACCACGGTGTTCGAATCCACTTCGCCCTACTTGTTCAGGAAAGAAAAGCGTATCCGCTGGGTCGATAATTTCTGGCCCGATATATCCTTGATCTCCTAAATAATTTCCGCTGAATGTCACATCCAAACTTTTCAATTTTTGAGCATGAAGAAAAGAAAGGCCACCATTGATCGAATTGCTCTCATTCCACCAGA
Source organism: Bacteroidota bacterium (assembly GCA_039028335.1). Lineage (GTDB taxonomy): Bacteria > Bacteroidota > Bacteroidia > Flavobacteriales_D > JABDKJ01 > JABDKJ01. Next base: position 51,647 of record JBCCIF010000001.1, on the reverse strand, counting down.
CAGACTCTGCAATTGATGGATCGCTATAGCGCCCTGTGAAAAGGGTAATTTCAGTTTTCGGCTCTGCCCTCGGATAAGCGGTTCTCAGGTTTATTACTCCACTTAAGGCAGAAGATCCGTAAAGCACAGATGAGGCTCCTTTGATAATCTCCATTTGCTCAACATTCTCTATCGGCAAATACGACCAAGCTGGTCTGCCCGCATCTCCTGACAAAATTGGCATATCATCAATCAAAATTTGAACTCGGCTTCCTGCGCCAAAACTAAAGCCACTTCCACTTCTGATTTGTGGCTCATTGTCTACAATGGTTACTCCAGGGGTAATTTGTAAGACATCTTCAAGAGTCGTTGTGTTTCTATCCTGAATGATTTTTGGTTGAATCACTTCCATAGAGACGGTTATATCGCTCAATGATTGTTCGAACTTCCCTGCAGAAATGACGACCGCATCCAATAATTCGCTTTCTGCAATTAATTGCGCATTCAATTCAAAAGACTGACCCTCGGTTAGAACAATGCTCCTCTTAAGTACCTTGTAGCCAACAAATGAAAAGTTGATGGTATGATTGCCCGGTGCTAAGACCAATTCATAAAGTCCATTGACATCAGTACTGGCGCCAATTTTATTCTGATTAAAGACATTCACGCCAACCAAAGACTCTCCACTTTTTTGATCTGTTACACGACCAAATACCTTGCTCTGCGACTGCAATACAGAACACGATATGATGAAGCATAAGAAAAAGCTGAAGCGAATCATTTCAATTATATTTGCTTTCAAAACAATACAAATCTACAAAAGATAAAAAGCCCATTTGCAAGATCAAAAATGGATATACAGATTAGGCCTGTGTTTTCTTGAAGGAGCGGGAAGCATAACGCTCAAGAAATTAATGGCCTATTGCGGAGGTGAGGAAGCCATTTTTCATCAATCTCAAAAAGCCTTGGAAAAAATTCCTGGCATTGGGCGTGCAATGGCAAAAAAACTCAGTTCACAAGCCGTTTTGTCTCGAGCCGAAGCGGAATTTGAATTCTCTCAGAAGAATGCTATCGGACTTCATTTTTATCGGGATGAGAATTACCCCAATCGGCTCAAACACTGTGATGATGGACCGGTCATTCTCTTCAGTAAAGGAAATGTAGAATTTAATTCAGAAAAGTGCATTTCTGTAGTTGGCACAAGAAGCGCAACTCAGTATGGGTCTGATTTTACGCGAATGCTTATAGAAAAGCTCAAGGATCATTATCCCTTGGTCATTTCTGGATTGGCCTATGGAATAGATGTTGCAGCTCATAAAGCAGCCTTAAAGAACGAGCTCAGCACAATTGGCGTCATGGCACATGGATTGGATAAGTTTTATCCTGCAGCGCACAAAAATACGGCAAGAGCTATGATGGAAAAAGGAGGGATAATTTCTGAATTCACCTCTGGGACTCCTTCGCTTAGAGATAATTTTCCTGCCAGAAATCGCATTATAGCCGGCATGTCAGATGCCATAATTGTGGTAGAATCAGCATATACCGGTGGATCCATGATTACGGCTGAATTTGGGAATCAATACAACAGAGATGTGTTTGCCGTTCCAGGTCGGGTTACAGACGGATATTCGGAAGGCTGTCATCGCTTAATCAAAACACATAAGGCCCATATCTTCACAGATATCTCAGATTTGGAATACATCATGAATTGGGAAAAAGAGCAAGGTCAGAAAGCCATACAAACACAGGCTTTTGTTGATCTCAATCCCAAAGAGGAACAACTGATCAATCTTCTCAAATTAGGATCAGACACCATAGACAATATCAGTTACAAGTCTGAAATGCCGATAAGCGAGGCATCAGCTCATCTTTTAAATTTAGAATTTAATGGCTTGGTGCGCTCTTTACCAGGTAAGGTATACGAGTTGGTCTAATCTCCGGTTAATTTCTTGTTAAATTAAAGAGGTCAAGGGAATAAAATTTTAATCTAGTATCATGGTTCGCATTGTATTCATTTTGCTTTTCCTTATTGGAATAAACGATACAGGTCTGGCTGAAAAAGCGAATGTTCAAGAATACTATACGCATATTCACCTTGCCGAAAAACATTTGTTGAGCGATTCCTTTGAAGCTGCCTATTACAGTTATCAAGATGCATTTACTTATTTAGATCCCTTCGCTATTGATTTATTCAATGCGGCCTGCGCGATGCTTTATTCAGATCCAGATCCACAGGTTTTTTGCGATTGGAATAGTCACTATTTTCAGCAGACTGGAATCTCTATAGTAGAATTACTCAAGCGTAGCGATAGAAGAAATGGAAGTGATTTCATGGCAAAATTGACGCCTGATAATTGGCTGGATATAGAAGTCTGCAAAGCCGAAAAAGACAAAAGCCTGCAAGATGAACTTTTCGAAATTCTGATGAATGACAGCCTTTTTGGAATGAATTGGGAATACGAAAATGGAGAACTGAACTATATTGCAGGAAGTCCGCATATCGTCAACAATAAATATGCGGTATACAATATCCTTCCTTTGAATCGATTTTTAATTGCCAAGCGTTTTAATGAGCAAGATGCGGGTCAATGGGTAATGGACTTGATTGAAAATATTCTAAAAGAAAACTTGAATTTGAATGTCGGACCCATTATTCGCGGTATGAAATACAAGGTTCAACAAGGCGAAATTGACAATCGTTTTTTCAGTCGCCTGTGTGATCATATGGTCCTTCACAGCTTTAAACTCAGAAAAGAATTGACCATTGATGAATCACAGCTCTATTTCACCCATCACATAAATTACGATTCACTGGAGACCTATGTAAATATGCAATCCGATATACTCCAAGAAGTCAATACGAATCGATTCGAAATTTTCTTATTTGACTATCAAAGCTCCATAGAACGCATTCAATACTTTAGAAACAATCGTCTATTCTTTCCTTATCATCAGTCAATTTTTTGGCCAAGTATGGATGAAAAAGGAATGAACAGAATCCTGCAAAAAGTAGACAAGGGAGAACTTTCTCTATTTGATTAATCCAATTTAATTAATGGAGCATTCATTCTACTATTGGCTGTTTCAAATTGCAGCACGTACATACCTGCTTGCCATTTACTAATGTCCAAATAAAGTCGTTGATCGCTTAGATTCCAACGATGCAAAATACTTCCTCGAAGATCGATAAGGCGTATATTCAGAAGCTCATTATTGCTGTTTTCAATGACTACTTGTCCTGAACTGGGGTTGGGATAAAATTGAACGCCTAAATCCCTTAAATCAGCAAGGCTATTGATCAAATCCATTCCATCACAGTCTTCATCTATACCATTATTGGGGATGTCTTCAGCATCTGGATTAATTTCAGGATTGCTATCATCACAATCCATGATATTTCCTACCCAACCTATAGGCTCTACATCTGAACATGTTATCAAAGAATCAGTCGCCACACCATAGCCATCTTCATCGCTATCTAAATAATACGTGAAGGTCGGAAGGCCTTCATCAATCTCCTGATCACAATCGTTGTCAAGGCCATCGCAGAGCTCTGGTGCACCTGGATAAATAGTTGGGTCTTGTGGCGCGCAATCTTCATCGTCATTCACCCCATCGTCATCACTATCAACACCCATAGCCGGGCAATCACAATTTGAAATACAATCTTCTATGGTCTCATAAAAAGCGATTTCGTAATCATTACCATTGGGGTCCATGGTCGAACAGCCCGAAACAGCCTGACATTGCCCGTTGAGCATTGCATAGCCGATAATGGCTGCGCAAACCCCAAAATCTATTCCCGTAACATCAACACATTGGTCAATGACTGTTCCTGGGCAAGGACCATCCGTATAGGTCACCACTCCAGCAGAATTAATGGCGACACAATCATTGCTGTAGGTTACCCCATCGCAACCGCAAACAGGAGCAAATATGGTTGGACAAATAGCATCTGGGTCAATGAGGGAACAATCCACACATAGTTGTCCCTGATTCTGAGCCGAAAAATTTATGAAAATGAATAGCGTAGGAATTAAAAAATAGAATCTTTTCATGTTCTGGTGTTATGTAAACTAAAGATATAAAAATGATTAGGAATTGTTTAAAATATCTACTTTTGCCGCAAATAAACAATCGACAAAAATGGTAGCTGAAGAATTAGCTCAAGTAGAGGCTTTCATGGAGAAAGTCGCTGCTAAACAACCGCACGAGAAGGAATTCTTACAAGCGGTTCAAGAAGTTGCAGAAGCCGTTATCCCTTACATCGCTCAACATCCTAAATACGCAAAGCACAAAATTTTGGAACGCATTGTCGAACCAGAGCGCGTATTTCAGTTTAGAGTTCCCTGGGTAGATGATAATGGAGAAGTTCAAGTGAACCGAGGTTTTCGCGTGCAATTCAATTCTGCAATTGGACCTTATAAAGGTGGATTGAGATTTCACCCAACAGTGAATCTTTCTATTCTTAAATTTTTGGGATTCGAACAGATTTTCAAAAATTCATTAACCACTCTTCCTATGGGAGGTGGAAAAGGTGGATCTGATTTTAATCCAAAAGGAAAGACGGATAATGAAGTAATGCGATTTTGTCAAAGCTTCATGACCGAGTTAAGCAAGCACATTGGTGCAGATACGGACGTCCCTGCAGGAGATATTGGTGTTGGTGGTAGAGAAATAGGATATATGTTCGGGCAATACAAAAGAATCAGAGATGAATTCACCGGAGTATTGACTGGAAAAGGAAGAAACTGGGGAGGATCTTTGATTCGTCCAGAGGCGACTGGTTATGGCTGTGTATACTTTACACAAGACATGCTGGGCACAAGAGGTGAATCTTTAGAGGGGAAAAAAGTATGTATTTCCGGATCCGGAAATGTTGCTCAATTTGCCGCTGAAAAATGCCTTCAATTAGGAGCAAAGGTATTGACCATGAGTGATTCAGGTGGATTCATTTACGATGAAAATGGAATTGACCGTTTACAGCTCGATTTCATCATGGATCTCAAAAATAACCGCAGAGGAAGAATCAAAGAATATTGCGATGAATTTAAAAGCGCAACCTACTTTGAAGGAGATCGTCCTTGGGGTGTTAAATGCGATGTGGCTTTGCCATGTGCAACGCAGAATGAGCTGAACGGTGAACAAGCGCAGAAATTGGTTGACAATGGATGCATTGCAATTGCCGAAGGTGCCAATATGCCTTCTACTCCAGAAGCCATTGAAGTATTCCACAAATCAAAAATTCTTTTTGCACCTGGAAAGGCTTCCAATGCAGGAGGAGTTGCGACCTCTGGTTTAGAAATGAGTCAAAACTCTTTGAGAATGTCATGGACACGCGAAGAGGTTGATGAAAAATTAAAGGGCATCATGCATTCTATTCATGGACAATGTGTTGAATTCGGTACAGAAGGCGACTATGTTGACTATGTTAAAGGAGCAAACATCGCAGGCTTCGTAAAAGTGGCGGATGCAATGATTGACCAAGGGGTTGTGTAAACAGTCTTGAGTCTTGGTTATGAGTCTTGAGAAGGACTTTTCCAAGAAAACGAAATATGTTGAAGAGTCCATCCAATTTAGGATGGGCTTTTTTTATGAATCATCCCCAATGAATTGGGGACCATACTCTGGGCTATACCTTGTCGGGATGAGAAGAATAAAAAGATAAAGCATATCTTCGCAGAAGAACTCAAGACTCAAATCTAAAGACCCCTAACTTTCAAAATTATGTACGGAAAAATTAAAGAACACCTTCAACAAGAATTGCAAGAAATCACTGAAGCAGGTCTCTTCAAAAAAGAACGGGTAATCACGAGTCCTCAAGGAGCGGATATTTCAGTGAATACCGGAGATGAAGTCATTAATTTCTGTGCCAATAATTATCTGGGTCTTTCCTGTCATCCCAGTGTCATTGAAGCATCGAAAAAGGCTTTAGACACTCATGGCTATGGCATGTCCTCTGTGCGCTTTATTTGCGGCACGCAAGACATTCACAAAGAGCTGGAAGAGAAATTAGCTCAATTTCACGGAACGGAAGACACTATTCTCTATGCAGCTTGTTTCGATGCAAATGGAGGGGTTTTCGAACCGCTTTTCACGAAAGAAGATGCCATCATTTCTGATTCCTTGAATCACGCGTCAATAATTGACGGGGTCAGATTGTGCAAAGCGGCACGTTATCGCTATAACAATAATGATATGGCGGATTTAGAGGCCAAATTAAAAGAAGCCTCTGCGCAAAATCACCGATTCAAGATCATCGTTACCGATGGTGTTTTCTCTATGGATGGTGTGGTCGCCAACCTCAAAGGCATTTGCGACTTAGCGGATCAATACGATGCATTGGTGATGGTAGACGAATGCCATGCTGCCGGATTTATTGGAAAAACCGGTAGGGGAACCACTGAGCATTGCGATGTCATGGGCCGTGTTGATATCATCACAGGCACGCTGGGCAAAGCCCTTGGTGGTGCCATGGGTGGTTATACGACCGGACGCAAAGAAATCATCGAAATGCTCCGTCAGCGTTCACGCCCTTATTTGTTCTCAAACTCACTCGCTCCAAATATCGTGGCCTCTTCCATTGCCGTAATGGATATCTTGATGGACTCGACAGAACTGCGAGATAAGCTGGAATGGAATACGAACTATTTTAAAGAGGGTATGGCCAAATTGGGCTTTGACATTGTGCAAGGCGATTCGGCCATTGTTCCGGTAATGCTTTACGATGCCAAACTCTCTCAGGTAATGGCGGATAAATTATTGGAAGAGGGCATTTATGTCATTGGATTCTATTATCCCGTGGTGCCGAAAGAAAAAGCACGTATCCGCGTTCAACTTAGTGCGGGACATGAACAGCATCATTTGGACAAAGCCATTGCCGCTTTTGAAAAAGTAGGACTAGAGCTAGGTGTGATCAAACAGGGTGCAGAAGCCTAAAAGACAAGGCATTTTGTTTATTTTTGATTGCGAAAATACACATGCCTAAACTTCTTTTCATAGTTATATTTCTTCCGCTTTTCGGATTTTCCCAAAACTTGGTTCCGAATTACAGTTTTGAGAGTTTTAATTCGGTTTTGCCTTGTGGATGGATTCAAAATGACTTTACATTTGATACAACTCTGACAAATTGGTACAAGCCTACACAAGCCACTCCGGATATTTATTCTCTTTTGGTCGATGAGTCTTGTCCTGCACATTGTTTTTTTTCAGGTGATGCATTTCAAGACACAAGAGGACAACAGGCGCCAAGGACAGGAAATGTTATGATCGCAGTTGTTACTTACGGTGTGTCCTGTAACAATGTGAGCAATCAATGGAAAGAATACGCTTCTGTCAAATTAGAAGAATCTTTACAGATAGGTGAATCTTACTATGCCGAGATGTATGTTTCACATGCAGATTCATGTGCTTTTTTCACAAATTATATGGGATTTTATTTCACTCAAGATTCTTTCAATTTCCCTTTAGACTGCGACCCACTAATAGTGGAACCTCAAGTAGTTGAGACAAATGTGATTTATGAAAGTGAACAGTGGCAAAAAATAAGTGGAACGTTCGTAGCTACAGAGGAATTTGAATATTTGACGATAGGAAACTTTGCAGTCATTCCCCAATTGGAAATAGACTTTAACTCGAGTACACGGTGGAATAGAGGTTATTACTTTCTTGACGACATTACTGTAAGAAAAGCATGTCAAAACACTTATGATACCTTGAATGTATGTTTAGGAGATGAAATTGTTTTGAGTTCAGAAATCAATGAATTCGTTGGTTGGGCTGAGAGCACATCACCAACAGAGATTTTTAGCACTGAAGAAATACTTCAAATAATTCCAACTCAAAATACAACCTATATAGGCTATACTGTGTGTGACACTGCTTTGATTCATGTTCAAATTAACCCTACGGCTAGTTTTACTTTGGGTAATGACACAAGTTTATGTCAGGGACAGACTTTGACGCTCAATGCCCCTTCAACTGCCGACAACTTTAGCTGGAGTGATGGGAGTAGCTTGGAAAATTTTAATATTGTCGAAGATGGTGTGTATTGGATTGAGATGGAAGACGAGTGCGGAATGTTTACAGATAGTATTTCTGTAAACTATTTGCCCTCAATCAGCATTGATTTAGGAGAAGATCAGAACCTTTGTTCTGGAGACTCTATTATATTGGATGCATTTTCTCCTTTTGCCAATTACGAATGGCAAGATAACTCAACTGAACCTACCTTTCTCGTTACTTCAGAAGGCAGCTATTCCGTGAGCGTTGAAGACCATTGCAGCAATGATTCAGACGAGATCGAAATAAACTATTATCCAGAAATTATTATTGATCTTCCGGATGATGTACTTCTTTGCAATTCAGATAGCCTCTTTTTCAATCTCGCCATTTCTGACGCTACTTACCTCTGGCAAGACGGGAGCACAGATCAAAACTATTTGGTCACAGAGGAAGGATTGTATAGCGTTGAAGTTACGCAGAATGGATGTTTGAAGTCAGATTCTGTATATGTGGAAGAAGATGCTTGCGAAATCATTCTTGCTATGCCGAATGTCTTCAGTCCCAATGGTGATGGGTATAATGATGTCTTTCGGCCTTTTGATATCAATGCTTTTACCGAAGGCAGCATGTACATCTACAACCGTTGGGGAGGTCAAGTCTATACCACATTATCTTTAGCCTTGGGTTGGGATGGGTCTTGTGAAGCACATGGCTGTTCTTCAGGAACTTATTTTTGGGTAATTGACTACCTAGATATCAATGGAAATCGTTTATCATTGAGTGGAGATTTGTTGCTTTTGAGGGAATAGAATTATGCTTGTCAAGTTAGCCTCAAGCGATTTGAGTTTCATAGATCAATTATGAAATGTGTGAATGATTATTTCTGAGCCATAAGTAATAAAATTGAACTATTTTAGTTATCCATGTCGCCTTGAAAATAGTAATCAAGCTTTCATCCATTTTCCGCATGAACAAACTTGTAAGTTACATTTACAAATTCAGTGCCTTGTCTTATTGCCGTGGATTCACCAACATAAAGGGCAGTAAATTTATTTGTAAAGAATACTGTGAGAATTGCAACATTACAAAATTGCTTTTCTAGTCCTCCTTCATCTTCATATAGCAGAGTAATCCCAAGTTCACTCAAAACTTTAATAACCGCAGAATTTAAATTCTTCGAATGAACAATTTCATTATTGTTTAAAATTTATCTGTTCCTTATAAGGAACGCCTTTCGGTAACAGAATCGTTTGGTTGCCGCAGGTGAAATTTGTACCATCCAAATATATGGGTCTATCAAATGGAATGATTTGAAATTTATGATTCATATCATCTTAAAATACTATATAGTTCAACTAAATTCATCGATGAGTCGACACTAGATAGAAATTCTTCAACAGATCGAAATTTTTTCCAATAATTTCTGTTTTTCATAATATGTGCTTTCACAAGTTCCTTAATTTCATCTAATTCTAAGTCACTGTTATATTTAAAATTTGGTTCAGCGATCAACATTTTTTGTAAATGGAGAAGGGAAAGTTGCAATGGGGCTGATTTAATTCTCTCTATGCCTTTCAATTCATAACTTCCACCTTGGCTATCATACACAACTCCGCTGCTGTAATACTTTTCATTTCCTTTCGAAATTAACCCGAACCTTGAGCGTCTCAGACATACACCAATGTATGAAACATCACTTTTCATCAAAATTATGGGGAAGTTTAATTCATTAACTTTCATTAATCAAATTTACTCATTCGTGTTCTTCGGGCCTAAAAGAATTAGAATTGGTAAGTCTACCTGCAGTGTAAGGAACCAATCCAAAATTAAACCAATTCGGAGTACTCGTAAATGGATAAAGAAACTCTGTTCCTCCAATACTTGTTCCCATATAATTACCACCATGAGCCCAAATCCTGTGCGAAGCATGTGAACTAAACCTAGTTAAATTCCATGATTGATTACCTATTGGCTTTAAAAACAGGTACCGTTTCATAAGAGCTTGACTAATTAACCAATGGTGCATATCTTCTACTGCCACGTACCCTAACTTTTCCCAACGAGCTCTTACAGCTCCCCAGTTCATCGACCAATTATTTCCGAACCTATTCCTTCCTATTCCATAGAACTTTCTCAACCCAGCAATTCCATTATTCATGGCAATTTAATTGGTGTTTGAAATATTGATTTTATAAAACACAATTGAAATTATAAAAGTACTGTCGACAAATGATAGATTAGTTCATTAAAGCAAATTGAAAAGTTTAGCTTTTTGTCTTCACCCACTCTTCCAATTCATCTCTTTTAATTTTCGGACTGGAATAGCCCCTTTCAATAAGAGGTTTTTGAATAACGTCTCTCGTCTTTTCCCGCAATTCGGTCATTTCATCCATCATCAATCCTTTTGTCGGAATCGCATCATGGATAACAGCACGGCAAAGACCTGGACTTCCTTTGGAAGTAAACACCATGGGCTCTCCCATTCTTCTCCAATTCGACAAAAAAGTAATGGGAACAATGGGGACCTGATTTTCAATGGCAATCTTGAAGGCGCCATTTTTGAAAGCACCCAATTGAGGAGTATTCATTGGGATGGTTCCCTCTGCAAAAAAAGCAATTGAAATACCTTCTTTGATACTTTGATCGGCTTCTACCAAAGCTTGACCCGCCAATTGTTTATTCCGCCTGTGTACGGCTATATCGCTTTTCATCTTGAAGAAAATTCCAAATAAAGGCCAGGAAGATAATTCGGCTTTGGCCATGAATTTATAATGGGTTTTGATCACGCGATACATATACACGATATCGGTATAACTCTGATGATTAGCCACAATCACGAAAGGACCTTCGGGAACTTTTTCTCTGCCCTTTACATAAAAAATCGCTCCAGTCAGTAAACAAAGCAATTTGCTCCAAAACAATTTTGCTTTGAAGAGTGCTGGATGTCTTTCCTTTTTAATCGCTAGCGGATAAATAATAGGATAGAGCAATAACATCGTCAATATAAAGATCAACCCGAAGTAGATTTTATAGAGAAATCGAAAGGGTGCCAGGAGATATGTGATCCATTTACGCTCGTTCATACACAGCGCATTTTGCGATAGCTGCGTCTAATAAACGAATAAAAAAATAAATCATTCTCCAAGAGTGATGAATGGTATTTCTATAAATTCGCCCCAAATGAACTTGGATGGCTAGAATCCTTACCGGAATACAAAGCACTGGAACACCCCATTTGGGGAATATCCTGGGGGCTATTTTACCTGCTATTGAAATGGCCAAAGCCCCCGAAAACGACTCGTTTTTATTTATAGCCGACATGCATTCTTTGACCCAAATCAAAGATGCCGACTATCTGCGCGAAAGCACCTATTCGGTTGCTGCTACTTGGCTGGCCTGCGGTTTGGATATTGAGAAAAGCACATTCTATCGCCAAAGCGATGTGCCCGAAGTAAGTGAACTGGCATGGTACCTCTCTTGTTTTTTTCCTTACAATCGGCTGACACTGGCTCATTCATTTAAGGACAAAGCCGACCGCTTGGAAGATGTAAATGCAGGTTTATTTAGCTATCCCATGTTAATGGCTGCCGATATTCTCCTTTATGATGCGGAATTTGTTCCCGTTGGCAAAGATCAATTGCAACATTTGGAAATGGCCAGAGATGTGGCCAATCGGATCAATCACAAAATGGGAGAGATTTTGGTGCCCCCTGAAGCCAAGACCCAAGAATCGACCATGTACGTGTTGGGGACGGACGGTAATAAAATGAGTAAATCCAGAGGAAATACCATCAATATTTTCATGGATGAAAAGCCCTTAAAAAAAGAGATCAATAAGAAGTTCATCACAGACGATACGCCTTTAGAAGATCCAAAAGATGCAGAGAATGCTACCATTTATAAAGTTTATCAATTGATTGCTTCTGATGAACAAAGCCAAGAAATGAAAAGCAAATTGGCAGCCGGTGGATACGGATGGGGGCATACCAAAGCAGATTTTCACGCATGTATTATCGACAGATTTGCAGAAGAAAGAGAACGCTATCAGCACTTTATGAACAATAAGGCCGAACTTGATGAAGCCCTTTCGGTAGGTGCGGAAAAAGCAAGAAAAGTCGCACAAAAAGTTTTGGCCCGCGTGCGAACAGCAGTGGGTTATTGAATGTTATATTTACACGAATTCGAATAGAAAGAATATGAAAGCACATGTAGCAAGTTTAATCAATGCAATTGCCATGATCGCCCTCGGCCTTTGGGGTTACTTTGGAAGCGAAACACCTTCACCAACAGCCTTTATTCCCGTAGGTTTTGGAATCGTTTTATTGGCTTTGAATAATGGCGTTAAAAAAGAGAATAAAGTGATTGCACATATTGCCGTCCTATTAACCCTCATTATCGTCATTGCACTGGGCATGGCACTCAAAGGTGCTATTGGCCGTGGAGATAATATGGCTTCCACAAGAGTCGGTATAATGCTCTTGACTGCAGTACTTGCCATAGTTGCATTTATAAGAAGCTTTATTCAAGCAAGAAAAAATCGTGAAGCCCAGTCATAGCATAAACTTATTTGTTCTTTTTGTAATTCTCCATGCATGTGGATCTGATTCGGGTGCAGCGATTGCAAAAGAACCTGTAAAAAGCGGGGAAGAATTGTATGCAAAACACTGTGTACTTTGTCACGGAACAGATGGTAAAAAAGGTTTTGCAGGAGCTGGGGACTTGACCCTTTCCGCAATGAGCCACGAAGATGTGCTCAGAATCATTAAAGAAGGCAAACGTGAAAACCCGGGCAAGATCATGACGCCATTTGGTGAAATGTTGAATAAAGCCGAAATTGAAGCAGTAGCTCAATATGTAGAAAGCATACGTGAATGAATTGACGACATATTTCGAAAACATTCCTTCGAGTCATCGGACTATCATCCTTGTTGGGGGTTTGTTTTTGTTTTGGGTTATTGAAGGGCTTGTTCCTATTGTTCGATTCAAGTACAATAAATGGAAACACGCTTTACCCAATCTCTTTTTTACCTTGACCACTGCAATCATCAATTTGGGTTTCGCCTTTGTCATTATCAAAAGCTCCGATTGGGTTACTGCCAATGATTTTGGATTGGTGAATTGGCTTCCAATGCCCTTTTGGTTAAGCTTGATTATGGGATTGCTTTTTATGGATTTAATCGGTGCCTATTTGGTCCATTGGGTTGAACACCAAATTCCCTGGATGTGGAAATTTCATGTGATTCATCACAGCGACACCAAAGTAGACGCCACAACAGCTTTAAGACATCACCCAGGAGAAAGTGTTTTTCGGGCTGCCTTTACTATGCTCGCAGTAGTGTTGGTCGGAGCACCCATTTGGTTATTAATGCTGTATCAAAGTTTATCCGCTTTGCTTTCCCAGTTCAATCACTCCAATATTCGGATGAATCCCAAATTGGACAAACTATTGAGTTATGTCATTATTACGCCTGGAATGCACCGTATTCATCACCATTTTGAACAGCCTTTGACGGACAAAAACTACGGGAATATTTTTGGCATTTGGGACCGCATTTTTGGCACGTATGCCTATGTGCCACATGATCAATTGGTTTTTGGCCTGGATGTTTTCGACAAGAGTGAGTCCCATTTAGGTGATCTGCTCAAATTGCCTTTTTCTAAAAAGCCCTACACGAATAAATAGACTGGCATATTTAAGGATGTGATTGCAGTCTTGCAACTGAAGCAAAAGCACTACATTTGCGCAAATTTCTATCGCCTTGTACAATTTCAAAGAAATAGAAGCCAAATGGCAAGCACAATGGGCCCAAGACGAGGTCTATAAAGTTGAAGAAAACGACAAAGAAAAATTTTATGTCTTGGACATGTTCCCCTACCCTTCTGGTGCCGGACTGCATGTAGGACATCCCTTGGGTTATATCGCATCTGATATTGTTGCCCGCTATAAAAAATTGAGAGGATTCAATGTGCTCCACCCAATGGGTTTTGACTCTTTTGGGCTTCCGGCAGAACAATACGCCATACAAACCGGACAGCATCCGGCAATAACTACTGCTACCAACATAAAACGTTATAAAGAACAGCTAAAGCGAATTGGTTTCAATTATGATTGGAATAGAGAGGTGCAAACTTCAGACCCCAACTACTACAAATGGACCCAGTGGATCTTCAAGCAGATCTATAATTCTTGGTATAACAAAGACACGGACAAAGCTGAACCAATTTCAACTTTAATTGAAAAGTTCGAAAATAATGGAACCTACAATGTAGAAGCAGGTATTGAGGAAGATTGGTTCAAAGAATTAAATCTTGACAATTTTCCTTTTGGAGAACATTTCGCAGGCGAATTCACTGCCACGGATTGGGCTTCTATGAATGCTATTCAACGCGAAAAGATCCTTTCTCATTTTAGGCTCACTTATTTGAGTGATACCTGGGTAAATTGGTGCCCAGAGCTGGGAACTGTGCTCGCCAATGACGAAGTCAAGGATGGTGTATCAGAAAGAGGGGGTTATCCTGTGGTTAAAAAACTCATGCGTCAATGGAGCATGCGTATATCGGCTTATGCACAGCGTTTGTTGGATGACCTTGAAGGACTAGATTGGAGCGATTCTATCAAAGAAGTTCAAAGAAATTGGATAGGGCGCTCTGATGGAGCTATGATTCGTTTTGAACTCGAAAACCATGCTGAAAATATTGAGGTGTTTACGACCCGTCCCGATACCATTTTTGGCGTATCATTCATGACGCTTGCGCCAGAGCATCCCCTGGTTGAAACAATCACAACTTCAGATCAAAAAGATGAAGTCAATCGCTATGTGGAGGCAGTAAAAAATAAATCTGAACGCGATAGGCAAGCTAATGCCAAAACCATATCTGGTGCCTTTACAGGTGCCTATGCAATTCATCCTTTCTCTGGAGAAAAAGTTCCTATTTGGATTTCGGAATACGTGCTCATGGGATATGGAACTGGCGCTGTAATGGCCGTGCCAAGTGGAGATCAACGGGACTATGATTTTGCGAAACACTTCAACTTAGCTATCCCTCCCGTATTCGAAGATGTTGACATAAGTGAATCTGCGAATCCCACAAAAGATGCTCGAGTATTGGAAGGTAGTTTCTTGGCTGGGCTTACCGGGCATGAGGCCATTAAGAAAAGCATCGAAGAAATTGAAGGACAAGGTTTTGGGAATGGAAAGGTTAACTACAGAATGCGCGATGCAATATTCAGCAGACAGCGCTATTGGGGCGAGCCCTTTCCCGTTTATTTTGAAAATGAGCTGCCTCGACTCTTGTCTGATGAGGAACTGCCGTTGACATTGCCATCTGTTGACAAATATTTACCCACCGAAGATGGAGATCCTCCATTAGGAAGAGCACACAAAGATGATTGGCCCATCTTCAAAGGCGATCGCATGGAATGCAATACCATGCCGGGCTGGGCAGGTTCATGCTGGTACTGGCTGCGCTATATGGACCCCTCTAATTCGGAAGCTTTTTGTGATCCAGAGAAAATGAAGTATTGGGGCAATGTCGATTTGTATTTGGGAGGTGCAGAACATGGGACAGGTCACCTTTTATACAGTCGGTTTTGGGTGAAGATCTTATATGACTTAGGCTTTATTCACGTCAATGAACCTTTTCAGAAAATGATCAATCAAGGAATGATTGGTGGTGTCATCGAATACATCCTCATGCGCAAGGAGAAAACAAATGGCCAAGCACATTTTATGTGTAAAGATTTAGCGGAAAAAGAAGGCTTAGAGAATTTTGTGAAAATAGCTGTGCGAACAGATATCGTTTCTGAGTATGGACAAGCCAACTCGTATTTGACGCAAGAAGCCCTGCAACAGTTTTCGAAATGGATGCCGGAATTTGAACATGCAACATTTGAGTGCGGACAAGGTGTGCTGAGAGATGGAAATTTTGAATCTAAGGGAGGAGAGAGTTCATGGTTGGTCACTAAATCTGAGCAAGGAAAAATGGGTAAACGTTATCACAATACCGTTGATCCCGTTGAAATATGTGACCACTATGGCGCAGACACATTGCGCCTTTACGAAATGTTTCTAGGCCCCTTGGAGCAACATAAACCCTGGGATACCAATGGGATCACCGGTGTTCATGGATTCTTAAAGAAACTATTCAAAGCATGTACAGAGGCGACAGATGAAAGTGCTGCGAACAAGAAAGAGCTAAAAGCTATACACACGCTCATTAAAAAAGCCACCGAAGATATCGATCGGCATTCCTTCAATACAGTTGTTTCAGCATTTATGATTGCTTTGAATGAATTGAATGCGGTCAAATCAAAAAACAAAGAGATCTTTAAGACTTTTGCGATTCTTATTTCACCTTATGCTCCCCATATAGCTGAAGAGATGTGGAAGGTGTTGGGGCAAGATGGCTATATCGTCAACGCTACTTGGCCAGCATTTAACGAAGAGTATTTGACAGAAGATTCGTATGCTTACCCCATCTCTTTTAATGGAAAAATGCGCTTTAAATTAGAGTTGCCAATGGGGCTTTCTAAAGAAGACATAGAAAAAGAAGTGATGGCATTTGAAAAAACCGCCCAGTACTTAGACGGTAAAGACCCTAAGAAAGTGATTGTGGTGCCAAATAAGATTGTGAACGTTGTGGTTTAGTTATATTTAGAACATGTATAAACATTTTGCGGTACTCTTTTTTCTTGGCTTATCCCATGTGGTCATCGGGCAACATTTCTCTGAAGAAATAGATATTTCTAAATCCATAAATTATCCAGAGACAGCTGAAGTTGTGGATATTGATGATGATGGAGATCAGGATGTCTTCTGCACTTCAATTGGTGATGGAAAAGTGTCCTTTTTTGAAAATGTTGGGAATGGTCAATTTGCCGAAATGCAAATTATCTCCTATGCAGCCCGGAGCTCTAGTCAGCTCTATTTTGAAGATCTAAATGCTGATGGAAAGATAGATTTGATTAGTACATCATCCGATTTAGACGGTGTCTTTTGGATGGAAAACTTGGGTGGAGGAGAATTTGGCCCGGAGCAAGTCATTGAATCATTCTATTCTTCAATAAGCAGTATAAAGATTCAAGATATTGACAGCGATGACGATTTGGATTTAATGGTCTTTAGCGTCTTTTCTTCTTCTTCAAGTCTAGAGACATTTATCAATAATGGAACAGGTAGCTTTTCGCTTTTAGAGCAGTTCACGGATTTTGAAGAACACATCGCATTGGTTGAGTCGGCAGACTTGAACGGAGATGGCCATGCCGATCTTTTTCTGAACAATACGTTGGAAGACATTTTTATATTCCTTCCGAATAACGGAAATGGAACATTTGGCCAGCGAGACACTACTCAAACTGATTTTTCTTTAGGACATACTATTGAGTTGTTCGATATGGATAATGACGGAGACCTGGATATTTTCACGGGGCAATTCGTTAATCCAGGAACTTTACTATGGTATGAAAACGATGGATTGGGCTCTTTTTCAATTCCAATTCCTATTCAAGAAGGCTTCAACAATATCAAAGACATCGAACCTGGAGACTTTGACAATGATGGAGATATTGACTTCGTGATTCTAGCAACAGATATCAAGTATTTGGAGAATTTGGGTTCGGGCTCATATGCTCCTTTGAGTTTTATTGATGAAGAGCTCATTGGATTAGAAAAAATATCAAGTGGCGATATAACTGGAAATGGGAATCTGGATATTGTGGTTGCTTCGCACGGTCTAGGATGGGAAGACTTTCTAACGCGATTCGAAAATAGCGGAGATGCAAATTTTGGTTCAGCGATCCATTTCAATCCTCAAGATCCTGATGGGGTTCATGCTTCTGATACTGGAGACATTGATGGTGATGGAGACATCGATTTTGTTTGTGCTACGCTGCATAATGATCTTGTAATCTGGTATGAAAATAATGGATCTGCTGCATTCAGCGAAGGACATATAACGTCCGTTGAAGAGAACCAAGGATATCGGCATATAGAATTGGCAGATCTCGATGGTGATGGAGATTTGGACATCATTACAGGAAGCTCTTCCGATAATCATGTGGCTTGGCAAGAAAACGATGGAAACGGAAATTTTTCATCTATGCAAACCCTAACAGACGATGCAGATTATCCATACAATTTTGTTGTGAACGATTTAGATGGTGATGGAGATATGGATATTTGTATTGCCGCTTTTGATGATGGAGAAGTGCTTTGGTTTAAGAATGACGGGAATCAAAACTTTGACAACGGGTCCATTCTTTCAGAGGACTCTTTTCAGACTAGACAAGTAGGGCTTGCTGATTTAAATGAAGACGGCCTGATAGACATTGTTTCATGTTCTTTTGGCACACATGGTTTAGTATGGTATCCGGCAAATGGGAATGGAGAATTTGAAGAAGCGGAAATCATTTTGCAAAATACGGACGTCAAAGCCTTCGTTTTGAATGACTTCAATTATGATGGGCATATCGATATACTCTATGAGGGAGTTAGTCTCCTGCTCAATGATGGAACAGGCAGCTTTGATCTAGAAAGTTCTCCAAGCCTATTTTGGTCACCCAATAACTTGATTACAATGGATATTGATACTGATGGAGATGAAGATGTTTTGTCTGCCGGAGGAGGAGGCATTCAATACACCTTTAATCAAATTGCCAATGGTTTCTCAGATGCTCAAAACATACGAAATCATTCAGCTTCATTTGTGGAACTCAATAAAGCTGACTTTGACAATGATGGAGACGAGGATCTCATGTACGTGGATATTTTTAGTGATCGTGTTGCGCTTTTAATGAATCAATCTTCATCAGGCTGCACGGATCCCGATGCTTGCAACTTCGATTCCAATGCGAGTGAAGATGACGGATCATGTTGCTACACCGACTGTGGCTGCACAAATTCCTCTGCTTCAAATTACAATCCATTGGCAAGTTGTGATGACGGTTCGTGCATTTTCAGTGTTGAGGGCTTGGTCTATTTTGATGAAAATAACAACGGTCTTTTTGATGATTTGGATTATGGATTAGCCAATCAGGAGGTACACATCGACCCTGCCGGTATTTCGATTCTTAGCAATAATGATGGTGCTTTTATTCTTGAATTGAATGAAGAAGAAGAACTTACATTTTCTCATCAAGAAGACAATGACTTTCCTTTTTATACAAGTCCATCTCAAATAACGGTCAATACGGATTCTATCAATTGGAATTCAGACACTTTGTTTTTTGGCATATCCAATACAGTACCTTTTTACGAATTGGATGTCAACATGTACCCAGCAAGTAACGTCTGTATTGATGTTAATCCCTATTGGCTCTCTATAAGCAATGATGGCAATGCCCCTTTGGAAGCAGTTATCGAGTTTGAAAAAGATGAATTGCTTAATCTTGTTTCAAGCAGTCTACCCATAGATTCTGTGGACGGTAACTTCTGCTATTTTACCTATCCCGATCTTTTACCCGGACAAAATGCAGGCATTTCCTTTTTGTTCGAAGTGATTTCGGCAGACAATATAGGAGACACCCTATTTTCCTCTGTAAATGTGGATGGATATTACAATGAATCAATTGTTGCAGGCGGAATGGATCTAGATGAAGAAATTATCGCTTGCAGTTATGACCCCAATGACAAACAGGTTTTCCCTGAGGGTTATGGCGATGCACATTGGGTTCAAAAAGACAGCCTTTTGGAGTACATGATTCGCTTTCAAAATACGGGGAATGCGCCTGCTCAAAACGTTTGGATACGCGATACACTTGATGTAAATCTAGATGTATCTTCCTTTGAATTTTTGTCAAGCTCCCATTCGGTGCATACCAGTCTTGACAGCGATACACGAGAACTTTTATTCTTTTTTGAAGACATCATGTTGCCTGATTCTGTGAATAACGAGGCTGAAAGTCATGGTTATGTTCGCTTTGCAATCAGGAATGTATTCAACGCTCCTCTTTTGACAGAGATCAACAATACTGCTGCCATATTTTTTGATAGCAATGAACCCATCATTACCAATACGACATGGAGTACTTTATATGACTGCAGTCTTTTTGAAGCTAGCTTTGCTCATGAATTGGGGATACTGACCGCTTCTGATGGTGATAATTTCCAATGGTTTTTCAATGGAGAAGAAGTCGCAGATGAAACCGGACAAATATCTTTTGTGACTGAAGAGGGGTTTTATTCGGTAATGGTCGGCATTGATTTTCCGTGCAGCGCTTTGAGTGAGGAGGTCTATTTAGGTATTTCCGATGTGAGCTATTTGACTTCTTCAGGTTACAAACTCTATCCAAATCCAGCGGATGAATTTACAATCGTATCATTTGAAAAGTCAAGTAAAATAAAGCAGGTCTCCTTGTACGATATTAATGGAAGGCTCATCGAAACAAAAAAGTATCAAAATGAAAATACCGTTCGTTTCGATTTGGAGGGCTTGAGCAAAGGAACCTATATCATTCGGATTGTCTCTGACAGCACAAGTGTATCTGCTAAATTGGTAAAAGAATAGTTGGATTAAACCGTCTCAAGAACAGGGACTTCTTTCAAACCATTTACGAAAAACATATTCAATTTCCCTTTTCCTTTGGCTTCAATAGCTCCTCTGGCTTCGCATTCAAACTCATCTTTGATGATTTGATAGGTAGCTTCCGATACATTGACTCTTCCGATCTCTCCTTTGCTCTCCATCCGAGCTGCCGTATTCACGGCATCTCCCCAAATGTCATAGGCAAATTTCTTCTTCCCTACTATCCCTGAAACGACAGACCCTGTGTGAATACCCAAGCGCATGGTAAATGGAAAATCTGGACCTTGTTTGGACGCTACAAATGCTTGAAACTCCAAGCCAGCCAAAACCAGATCTCTTGCATGGTTAGGATTTTGAATGGGCAATCCACTAACACACATATAGGCGTCTCCAATAGTCTTGATCTTCTCAATTTTATACTTACCGATGATATCATCAAAAGCAGAAAAACAATCATGTAATATCGAAACAAGATTTGCAGGATCCATTACTCCTGAAGCAGCTGTAAATCCCTTGAAATCTGTGAAGAGAATAGAGACATCGTTGAACCGCTGCGCATCTGCACTTCCCTTTTCTTTGAGCTCATTGGCTGTTTCTTCAGGCAAAATATTTAACAATAGATCATCTGATTTTTTCTTTTCGGCAGCTATAATGTTTCGATTTTTTCGGACATACCTATAGCGATTCAATAAGCCTAATGCCGCTAAAATGGCTGCAATTATTCCTCCAATAAAGAACTTCCTTTGCGCTTTATTTGCCGCAATTATAGCTTCATCTCTCTCCTTTTCTGCTTTGGCAATTTTTTTGATATGGTCAGTCTGGGTTTGATGAATTGCAGAATTCTGCTCTTCGTCTAAAGAGAGATCATAAATACTGTCCTTCTCCTGTATTCTTGAATAGGCCAACTCAAACTTTCCAAGCGATTCATAAGCTTCTGCGAGTGCTTCGTCTGCATCAATGATATTGGTCCAAATGGTATCTCTTAAGGATGCACGTCTAGCAAACTCTAGTTGCTCAATACTCTCATTAGGCTTTCCCATTCCCAATAAGGCTTCGCCAATAGGAATATGCGTATAGATTACTCCTTTTTGATCATTGATCTCTGTTCGGATCTCTAAAGATCTTTGAAGATAAGGTAATGCCAACTCAAAATCTTCTTGGTGGTCATCACCTGAAATTTTGGCCTGCTGAACGTAGACACGGCCTATATTACAATTCAATTGTGCAACTTCCCAAGGGACATCTAAACGCTCCTGAATCTCTAAAGCATCTCTATAGAAGAGCATGGCAGAGTCCATTTCATTTTTTAAAAAATAGGTATAACCAATATTGGTCAAGGTCTGCGCATAGGCCTTTTCTCTTCCTAAGTCCTGATCAATTTCAAGACTTTGTTTGAAATAGTTTAAGGCTGTCGGATAATTCGCAATCTCCTGATTGATGGTTCCCAGATTATTTAGATTTCCAGAAATCAAGGCCTTATTTCCTAATTCTCTGTTGATCTCTAAAGCCTTTAGGTAGTACTCTGTTGATTTATTAAAATCTCCCTCGACATCATATATACGCGCCAAATTATTACAGGCTTTAGAAATTCCACTTTTATACCCTATACTATCCGATAATTCGAGGCTTTCGAAAAATTTTAACTCTGCATTTTCAAAGTCCCCTAAATTGTAATGACCTAAGCCAATGTTTCCTAAAACGCTTGCTTGTCCTTCTAAATCACCTGCTTGTTGAAAAAGTCCTTGGCTCTGGTTCCAATACTCGATTGCATCGAGTGACTTGCCGCGCATATCCATCAAGACTCCTTTGGATTTTAATGCACGTGCTTTACCTTCTAAATAGTCCAATTCATCCGAAAGCAGTATTGATTTTTCAATGAAATATTCGGCTGAATCTCTAAGTTGAAAAAGCATGCTCCATCCAATGTCATTGCACTTGTCAATCGTCTCAAAAGAATTTGGAAGTTGCGCTATTACCTTTTTCAAGCTGTCTACATTCTGGCCGCTGGTTGTTATTGCCAAAAAGAAACAAGAAGAAAGAACAAAAAGATATTTCAATGGGGTGTGCATGAAATATCAATATTAAGAATTTCTCTGTGAAAGTGCTTAAAAGCTGATCAAAGTTCGGAATTGCTCGACCCGCTCATTGATCTTTGCTTCATTTAGATCATATAGCCGCTTCGGCCCAAAATCCTCAACGGCAAATGAGGCCATTGCAGAACCCATTATCACGGCTCTTTTAAGGCTTTCAAAAGAAACGTTACCACTTTTGGCAAGATATCCCATCATTCCTCCCGCAAAAGTGTCACCGGCTCCTGTAGGATCAACTACATTCTCTAATGGCAAAGCTGGTGCATAAAACAAATTATCTTCATGAAAAAGCAGTGCTCCATGTTCACCTTTCTTAATCACTAAGTATTTCGGTCCCAAAGTCAATATTTTCTTGGCAGCTTTCACCAAAGAATGTTCTTCTGTGTATTGTCTTGCCTCTTCATCGTTTATGGTCAACAAGTCTATTTTTCCAATCACCTCGTCCAATTCTTCTCTGGCCACATCCATCCAAAAATTCATGGTGTCCAAAGCGATCAAACGCGGTCTATCTTTAAGTTGGTTTAGAACAGAGAGTTGTACCGAAGGAGAGAGGTTACCCAACATTAAAAAATCTGGTGAAGTGTAGGATTCAGGTAGTTTAGGGTCAAAATCTGCTAAAACATTTAAATCAGTTACTAAAGTATCTCTCGTATTTAGATCGTAATGATACTTTCCTGACCAAAAAAATGACTTCCCACCTTGAACAACTTCTATTCCCGAAGTATCAATCTTTTTTTGGGCCAATAGATCCAATGTATCTTGATCATAATCCTCACCAATTACCGACACCATCTGGCAATTATCTTCAAAGTAAGCGGCTGCTAAACTGATATACAAAGCCGCTCCACCAACTATTTTGTCAACCTTTCCGAAAGGGGTTTCAATCGCATCAAAAGCCACCGTTCCAACACTAACTAAACTCATTCTTAAAATTTTGGCCAAAGATATTGTTTATATTAAGGTATTAGCATAAATTTGCGCACCCCAATTCAATGGGGTTCATTGAAATAAAATTCCTCCTTAGCTCAGTTGGTTAGAGCATCTGACTGTTAATCAGAGGGTCCCTGGTTCGAGTCCAGGAGGGGGAGCTTTTTTTCTTTTGTATTTTATACCACAATATTTCCACTCATTTCTTTGATTTTCGACTTAGAAGATTCTTTCGACATGCATAATTACCTTGAATCATGCGCGAACGGATTTCTTATCTAAACACTTTAGTTTTAGAAATCTATGTCAAGATTCCTTATTCTAAAAATCAGTAGAGCAGCCCAAACTGAGCACTTTAAAAGGAATAATCAACTGTTGAATACAACCAGGAGTAGCGCTTCCGCCAATTATGGGTATCGGGATAATAGGGTCTTCTTCAAATGACATTTCTAAAAGATATTCATTGCCAATGATTAGCCCATCTGGAATTTCATCTATATCGCTGAAAAGCAAATTTCCATTACTGTCATACAAATTATAGGTACCCGCGCCTACTGCGGGTAAATTGCTGCTCCCATTTAATACTATAGAACTTATTTCTAAGGGTAAGTATTCAAAAGCCACTAATGGAGAAAGGTTGAAATTTGGATAGTAGCATTTATTCAAAATGTTTAATTCCTCTATCCCATTGCTCGCCTTGATAGAATATCCTATCCCATCAATGTGAATACCGCGCAGGGTATAAAAGAATCTCTCGTCAAATTCATCAATGAGGCTATCGTTGTCATTGTCAACTCCATCGCTTAAGCCCGAGTCAAATGCTGTACCATTGGTATGTAATATTGGCGAATTGGGGGGCATTGGACTGCTTTCTTGGTAAAATGAGTTTACATTGGTCAATGACCACGTCTCATCTGGGCCGCTTTGTATCTGTATCAATTCACTGAATTGACCATCTTCATCTGTTGTAGCATTATTCAAACAAACACAGGGATCTTTTATTTCGGCAACTGGTGTGTATTCTCCCTCACAAACACAATCTGCATTGATCATATCGTTTTCAGAATAAATGATCCCATCATCACATGGCGTTCCTGGTTCTGGATTTCCGCAACCGCAAATTCCCGGTTCCATTTTATTTGGGTCTAAGGGACATTGATCGCAGAGAATATCTAAAGAAATGGAATAGCAATCCGTACAAAGAGTTAAGTCAAAGGGGTCGCCAATTGGAAAAATACTTGGAACAGCGCTTAAATTACTTATTAGAACAGAATCTGCATATACGGAATATTGAGTCAAATCATCAAGATTGGTAAAGAAGCCATTGCTGTTCACCTGCAAAATGATCCCTGTATTATCGGTTAGCACATAGACATAATTAAAATCCACTTCATCTTCAGGCATTGAAGGCCCTCCAGGATGTTGTGCGATTATTGACGGTTCTGTAAATCCGTTCTGTTCGATACAAAAGAACCCGTTCTCATGCAAATCATTGGTCAAATCATCCCCTCCTGGAGCGTTTACCGTATACCCGCAAAATTGCTCTATAAATTCTGCTGAAACCATGCATTCTCCAACAACTCCGACAACTATGCTGCCTATATTTGTGCCATCAACGAATTCGAAAGGCCCCAAATAGGTCGTGCCAATTCCTCCAGGGATAATGCTGCTACTTCCACCTACTTCAACAATCACATCCCCCGTTTCACTTCCTGTGTCAGTAGTTGTCACTTCTACAAAATATTGATCGAAGCCAGCCTCCTCGTTTGAATTGGGGTTTGTGCAAACAATCTGAGCTGAAAACATTGGAGGAACGCAACATTCACCATCAAAGGGTGGGAAATCAAACTCTTGCTCACATCCGTCATCGTAAGTGATCAAAAACCTTCTTGTACCGCCTCCATTCGCTGCGTTAGTGCTTGTTGTAACGGTCCCTTCTTCCCCAAAAGTTCCTGTTTGTTGATCAGGATCGCAATCGCCACTACTGGTTTCTTCACCTTCTTGGCAGTCCTCGATTACACCATATTGGCCTTCTGTTGAAGAACCCATGCCTCCAGTTCCTTTGGTCGCAACATAGGTATATTGAATTTCATCGTCACTCGTATCATATGGCGTTCCATCCACATCAACACACTCTATTGAAAGAATCTCAATGAATATTTCCTGGCATGAGCATTCCTCAACAAGAGGAAAACCGAATGAATTAATAAAGCTTGGGGTCCCACTTTCAAAATGCTGAACGGTTATGCTTGAAAATTGATTGTACAGATAGATCTGAACATCGCTAAAAGTATAGGAATTCGTTCCTATCAGGTCCGTCAAAGGAACTTGAGCAATTACTTCGTCAACAAAAGTCTCAGGATTTTGCTGAACCAGTCTAATGATGCCCGTAGTCAAATTAGGTGGGTCTTCATCATCATAGAATGATACAGTGAGGTCTGCGGTATAAAAGTCGTCAAAAGCATTGGCAACTGTACCTGCATTATTGCATGCGCTTATTTCTGAATACGAAATATCCCACACGTAAAAGTCATCACAATCGTCAGGAATGTTATCCCCATCCAAATCTACTGAGGCTGAAAAATCAAAACAATCATAATCTAAGCAGAATCCATCATTGTCAAAATCGGAATCATTCTCAAATCCAAAACAAGGGTCCACGCAATCTGGAATTCCATCTCCATCGCTATCAAGATTATCATCCTGGCCTTCACACATATCATAGTCATTACAAATTCCGTCTCCATCTGTGTCATTTGCAGGATCACTCAAATCACAAAGCGGTCCATTTATCGTAACGTTCACAACATTGTCGCTAATAGAAGCACAGAGGGTAAAATCAATAATGTCTTGGGTCAAAGCAGTGAATGTACCTCCTACATAAGACCCAATAGTTCCAGTTTCATAGGACAATCCATAAACCTTATAGTTGCCACCATCAAATGAAGTGAGATCTGTACTTGACCCCAACATTTCAATGATGTCGTTGTCACAATTCACCACTAAGAAATCGTAGCTGAATACTCCGCTAGGTGCTGGGATAGTTCCCGAATAAACATCTCCAGGTCCAGTAATGTCAATTTGATAAGCGCTCGGCAATGAAGGAAGCGTAGCGTTGAATGAAGACACTACTAAATAGTAATCTGTTTCAGCACTTAAGGAAAGCACTTCAGAGTCATCAGGGTTAATCCCAATTCCATTAAAATCGGCCGAGGAAGCTAACCATCCTTCACATTCATCATCTGGATTAAATGCTTGACTATAGATATTGAATACTCTGTTATTGTTAGGCCCATCGAATTCAAAGGTGTACGAACCACTTATATCCACTTGAAGCCGATATTCGTCATAAACAATCGGGTTCCCCGAATTTTGACAGGAGCCAGAATTGTTAGAAGCCAATGTAGCAGCATTGTCTGTTGTTTCTAGCAAGCCACTAAAATTCGTCACGATGCTTCCGTAACTGTTTGTCAATCCCAAATTCAAAGAGGCATCCCCTTGTGGAGCCACAACTTCTTCTGAAGGAGTAATATTCCCTCCTACCGCATCGCAGCTGTTATTTATGATTGTAATATTTGCATCATTAATGTCGAACCAAATATTGTTCTTACATCCCATTTTCAGTCGCCCTTCAGTGGTCTCAATATTGGGAACCGTAATATCAATCATTTCCGAAAATGGAGGGATATTGTCTGCAAGGAGATATGGAAAAGATTGACCTTCGTCTATGGAGAAAAAGAGTTGCAGGCTATCACAAAAATAAAATTCAAAGCCCGTGTCATCCCAAACGATTGTTTCTTGATTTGTCCCATCTGCCATCCAAGTTTCGGGACTATTTTGGGTATCAATATCAAATTGATCTATAAAGTCCTCCACATTTATAGAAATTGGCGATGTACATACTCCTCCTCCATTTGGATTATTGTCTCGAACAACAAACAAAAAGTTCAGAGTTCTTTCAACCAATGGCAAAGCCTCAAAATCAACCCCATTGTTGTTTCCAGCCAGAATGTTTTCCAAAGCAGGGAAAATACGCTTTGGGCTTGTACTTGGAGGGATCGATCTGAACAAAGGAGCAGAAGCATCTACGGCTGCTGCATTTCCAATCTTACCTTGAGAAAAAATGAAGGACCCATCTTCATCATATGGCTCAAAAGAATAGGTCAAGATATCGTTCACATTGCCATCTATTCCTTCTCCAATTAATTCGAAGGGAGTTCCTGGAGGTATTTCATAAGTCAAACCACTGGGGTTGCCGATACATGTTGGAGGCACTTGACCTGTATTCGCACTATTACTTGGACATGCCACAGATGCTGAATAGCTTCGGATTTGATCCAGGCTAACAGGATGAAAGTAATTGTCTAAACTGCCTCCTGAAGGAATATTCTGAGCAGGATCGCATAATCCATTGTAGGCCATTATCGTTGTTCCAGAACCAATCTCATAAGCCGTATTATCATCAATACTGTATTCATCACAGGCATTTCCTATCCCATTGAATGTATGTGTGGCACCGAGCATATGTCCAATTTCATGTGCTGATAATTGAATCCATGCGTTGGAGGTGTTCTCCTGAGCACCTGACCAACCGGCTGCTTTTTGCGGGCCTGTGCCTGATTCTGGAACAGAAGCGGTCTTACATGCAGCTTCAATGCTTGCAATACCTCCGTCAGTCCAATCAGCGGTATTGATACTTGTATTGTGAAAAACATGACCAATTTCGTAAGATACAGTTGCGTTAGCATCTATAATCTCTGCTGCTTGAATTGTACGATTATCCAATCCTGCTATAACGTCTCCAGTAAAAGGATCTGTATTTGCATTCGAAAACTCTATTACCTCAAGCAGTTGAAAAGCAATAGAAAGCTCCGATTTATAAATCAAATTCCAAGCATCTATAGTATTCGCCACGACAGTATTCGCAACAAGAGAGTTGTTTCCATTGGCTTCGAAAAACTCACCAGTCATAGCAATGACCACTCCATAGGTTGTTAAGGTAGAACCATAACTCAAATTCTCGGCTGATTTTAATAGCGGATTATAATGGCTGTTGTGATGACCATCAATTTTACAAGAAATATGACCTACCGGAATAGCGGCTCCAGTGAATCCCAAATTATCTTTTTGAAATAAGCCGTGACTCGTTTCGATGTTCACAATAACGTTTCCAAAACCAACGGTCAATTTTCCTGCATACTCTGGAAAATGAATATTCAAAAGATCATACGTGTGTATTTGATTAAACACAGGACTGACACATTTTTCGAGAAGGTTATTTTCTTCTACTGAAAAATAGTGCATCGCGCCTTGTTGATCTTCGACTTTGAGAACGATGCTCGATAAGTCATCCAAGCCTACAATTTGATCAAACTCAGTAAAATCTAATTGTTGTCCAACATTCTGAAATGAATTTATGGCGTTTTGCGCTTTGAGCTGTGCTGAAAGCAATAATATAGTAATGAGGCAAATGGTCTTTGCCCATGGATGCATGCGATACATAGTTCAGTTTGATTTGAGTTAGAGTAAAAATAGAGAGAAAAAAGCCACTTGTCTATTCATTCCGAGAATTTGGCTGAATTTTCAAGGAATTTGGGAGTCAATTACCCATTAATGGGTATAAAAAAGCCCCGAAAAATCGGGGCTCTGAAGAAAATCGCTGGTCGTTAATAGGTTGAAAAGGTAATTGGCATATTAAATTGCACCTTCACAGGCTTGCCTCTTTGCTTTCCTGGTTTCCATTTTGGCATTTTGGAAACCACAGAAACAGCTTCTCCATCACATCCTCCTCCTATTCCTCTAAGAATTTCGACATTATCAATGTTTCCTTCCTGGTCAACCACAAACGTCAGATACACGGTGCCATGTATGCCAGCTTCTAAAGCCAATCTGGGATAGTCCATGTTTTCATTGAGAAACTTTTTCATGGCCAAATCACCACCAGGGAACTCGGGTTGCTCTTCAACAATTGTGAAGATGTGTTCTTCATCAATCAATTCATCAGGCATTCCCGGTTCTTCAAAATGCGGTTCTTCTTCATCAAAATCTATCTCCTCGAATTCAATTTCTTCCTCTGTCGCCTCACCTTCAATGATCTCGGCAATAAGATTCATCTTTTGCTGCTTTTTCATGACGACTTGCTGCTTGGCCTTCTTTTGATGATACGTAGGCATGATGATATCCTCTTCAATCAGCTCTTCGTTGTAGTCAAAATTGCGGACCTCTAGATTTCTAAAATTTGCCCATTCAAAGCTGCATAGACTAAAGCAACATGCGATCAATAATCCCATAGTTAGCAGACTTTTTCTCTTGTTTTCCAAATTGGACGCTTTTGATTTTTTCATTTTCATGAGAAATGTTTTAAATAAATACTAAGATTAACACGTATTAAGCTTCAAGATTTATTCCGAAGTGCATGAATGAAAGCCTTAAACTATGAAAGGTTGCTTCTGGAAATTAAAGGCATAAAAAAAGCCCTTCTTGAAGAAGGGCTTTAGGCGAGTTAACTAATTTCTTATTGTAATGTAAACCTCACAGGAACATTAAACTGAACCTTCACAGGCTTTCCTCTTTGTTTTCCGGGTTTCCATTTAGGCATTTTTTTCAATTTCTTCACGGCTTCCTCATCACATCCTCCTCCAATTCCACGCAAGACTTTTACATCATTAATTGATCCATCTTTTCCAACAACGAAAGTAACGAATACAGTACCTGAAATCCCAGCATCTCTTGCCAAGGATGGATACTCGATATTCTTCCCAAGGTATTTTTGAAACTCTGCCATTCCTCCAGGAAACTCTGGTTGGTCTTCAACGATTGTGAAGATTTGATCTTCTTCGACTTCTTCTTCTACCTCCTCTATCACTTCAATTTCCGTGTCCTCTTCTACTTCTAAATCTTCCATTTCTAACTCCTCTTCTACCTCTTCCTCATCCTCAACGATTTCAAGGATTTGAGCTTGTTGCTGAGGTGGCGGTGGCGGTGGAGGCTGTTGAACAGAATTCTGTATAACTTCTTCCTCCATAAAATCACCATTAAATGTAAGGTTACCTAGCTCTTTTGCATCGAACTTGGCCCATTCCCACCCCACTAACGAAAGTGCGAGAGCAAATAGCAGTCCTAAAAGAAAAATAGGCGTTTTACTTTTTTCTAAATTGGCTTCATTGGATTTCTTCAACTCCATAATCTAAATTTAGGGGAATAAAATTAATTTTTTCTATGAAAATAACGGCTTTGCACGTGTTAAATTATAGAAGTCTTACCGGTCTATCTTCTAATATAGATACAAAAGCAGGTAAAAAGTGCTCCTAATCCATTAGCAATTGCATCTAAAACTTCTGGCGTTCTTACTTCGCTTAATGTTCCTTGTAAGTACTCCATAAGTATACCAAAGAAGAGCGGAATGAGAAATGCGAGAATAAGTGGCGCATTGGCCTTTTGGTCAATCCGCATACCGTAAATAAAAAAAGAGAAAATAGCGTAGATTAAAAAATGTCCTGCCTTATCTAAATAATCGAAATCAATATCTGGTAAATTCGGTTCGTTTGAAAGGCTTAGCAGCGCAATTATTAGCGCCCAGGCAAGTGAATCAAACTGAAATTTTAAGAACACTAAGCAACCAATTCACCATAGCCGGCCGCATCCATTAGTCCTTCAAGCTCCTCGGGGTTTTCAATTTTTATCTTCACCATCCATCCTTCACCATAAGGATCTGAATTGACCAAAGAGGGCTCTTCTTCAATTGCTTCATTGAACTCGAGAATTGATCCACTTACTGGTAAAAATAAATCCGAAACCGTTTTCACAGCTTCAACTGTCCCAAAAACCTCATCTTGCGCCAAACTCTCCCCCACGGTATCTATCTCTACATAAACAACATCTCCTAATTCGCCAGCAGCAAATTCTGTGATCCCTATAAACGCTTCATCACCCTCTACACGGATCCATT
Source organism: Bacteroidota bacterium (assembly GCA_039028335.1). Taxonomy (GTDB): domain Bacteria; phylum Bacteroidota; class Bacteroidia; order Flavobacteriales_D; family JABDKJ01; genus JABDKJ01. Next base: position 20,177 of record JBCCIF010000001.1, on the reverse strand, counting down.
CATGGTCTTTACTAAACTTTAAATTTTCAGGTATAGTCATATCTCTTATTGAGCTCCAAAGAAAAGAAAGATTTTAAAAATTTACATCGAAAAATTACTGCGAAAGAATAAATCTTAAGGCGATACCTGCATTAATATTTGATGTTGGGAATGAAAGCGAAATTTTAGGTTCTGTGATTTGATGATCATAGAAAAAACGCAAGTTCAACTGCTTATTCAGTTCGTAGTCCGCAGCAGTCTTTATAGAAAATACTTTTTGCCCAGAAGTTGGCTGATCATTGTCTTCTACCATTCTTCGTGTAATGGTCAAATTATCTCTGATTGAGAGATCTGCACGAACTCTTAAATCATTTTCGAATTTCTTTCCGCCCAGTTTCATTTTCAATTTTTCAAAAACATAGCCCACACCAGCTACGATCTCATCACTTCTATTTTCAGTTATCTGGAAATTAGTCATACTCAAGGTTAAGTTCCTTGATTTTTTCAATTCCAAACGAACATCAAAACTGTTTCTCAATTTTACATCTACATTTATCAATGGAGAAAATTGCTCTGAGATTGATACTCCGTCAATTTGAAGATCCGGAATATAGTTGTCGTTCACATCTCGTGCAATAGGAAAGCCCTGATCATCGGTCTGAAAATTCAAGTTCGAAGTGTATGTATTAACACTGTATGCGCTTCTGTATGCGTGATTAATTGTAACCGATTTAAACAGCTCTTTAAAAAGTGGTATCCGCGAAAGGCCGTCATAGGTAATTCGCCAATTTGGCAGCGGTACTTGACTCAATGGGTCGAGCTTTACACTGTTCGGGTCTTTTCCTCTGTAAGCCGAAATGAAGGCAGGAATAACAACATCTTGATTTGTTCCACTATACCCGTCAAAGAAATTGTCATCGCTAGGATCTATAAAAGAATTTGGATTTTCATCCCCTAATCGATTCGAGATGATTTGACGATCTACTAAAAACTGTTCGAAAGCAGCACTCCCGTTATTGTCCAATTTATCCCTAAAGGCAGACCCCAAAGTAATAATGGAAGCTGAATAAGATCCTGTTTCTAATGGACTGTCAAGCACATAATCCTCAATACTTTCATTAAAACGGAAAAAGCCATTTAAGTTATTTGTCTTGGTGCTGTTTGCGGTAATCTCAATCCGCATATTCTTAATCGGTTCGAGGTTGGCTCTAAAATTGAAGGTTTGATTAAATGTTGTTCCGTATGCATTATTCAAATTTGCATTTTCAATCAACCATCCTTGCCGCGCAGCTTCAAACGGATAATTTTCGTCTTGAAAACCGGCTATGAAGCCCCATCCAGGTGCGGAGAAATTAGGGTCCATTCCAAGAACATTGGTTCGTCTATTGAACCCGGGCAGCACCGTACCTTCATTCTGAGAGAATGTGACCGAAACATTCTTCAAAGCCATCGCTATTTTAAGGAGCTCATTTTGGGGCTTAAACCCATCTTTCTTGTCCTTATCATCGTCTTTTTCGTTCTCCTCTTTCTTTGTGCTTCGCGTGTTTTTACTGGCTGTTCTCCTGCTTCGACCATTACCATTCAGCTTCTTCAAGTAACCCGATTTGTTATACAAGTTCACAAAATTAAATTGCCCATTAACTGACATATTTCGTGAATTCTGAATGGTATTCCCTAAACTATCTTGGGAAAAAGGAGCTCTCAACCAATTATATGTTCCTGAATAACGGGTATTTACACTAACCCAATCGGTTAATGGAAATTTATCTAAAGGTAAATTATAGGTCAGATTAACCGTATGGTTGTAGTCCGTTGTTTCTCCAAAGTTTCGAATACTCGCCCAAACAGTATCTTTAAATGCCTGATATTCATCAACGAACTCCTTATTTACACGTCCTTGTGGCTCGTCAATTATCGCTCTATTGTTTGCATTGAAGTCTAACTTAAGAGATTTAGTGAGATCGTACTTTACGTCATAAATACGGGTCCAATTAAAGGTCTTTGTGTATTGTGGAATTGGAGGAAAGTCGAACCCTTCTATATTGTTTCTGGCTTGAGATTCATTGTAAGTTCGGTTAATATCTGTACGGAATGAAAATTGCTTTGGCCCAAGATTAAAATTGACATCCTTAATGAGCTTTAACCAATTCGATTTTCTAACAAGAGGTAACTTAGCAAATGGCTTAATTTCTAAAGGCTTTGGACTATAACTATAAGTCAGTCCTCCTCTGTAGGTTCTGTTGTTATTGTATTCAGTATTTATATCGCGTAAAAAGGTTTCTGAATAAGAGTATGAGAACGTAAAATTGGAGATATCCCATGGATATAAAATTTTCTTATCCGGGCTCTTTTCTTTTCGAACATTCGTAAAATTGATACTTCGCAATTTTGAATAATTCTGCCTTTTTCGTTTTTCTTCGTTATTGAAGTTTGCTTCGATATCACTAAATTCTATATCAGGGGAAAGTGGATCAAATTGAGGAGTTATTACTGTTTCTGAGAAACCGAGATACATAGGTATTTTCACTCCCGATTTCTCTGGGAAAAACTTACCTAACTCCAAATTAGAAGTGGCATCAATTCCTCGAATCGTTTCTCTTTGTCGTTCACTTACTTTCTTCTCAATACTTCCAAAACCTGGCGTGCTGTAATTACCTGCAACCGATACAGTACCGAAATCAGCCAATTGTGCATTTACACGGGCTATAGCTGCCCATCCACCTCTTTGGTCAAAATCAGATAGCCTTAGCTCATTTACCCAAACTTCAAAACACTTTTCTAAGCCATCGTCAATAGTTGAGAATGGATTGGTCTCTCTTTTCGGATTTCGAACTCCGATCATAATCGTCTTCACTGCACTCAGAACCGGATTACCTTTAACCTTAATTAAATTTCGTCCATCATTTCCAATGTATTCTTGATTCAGTGGTAGCTGCTGTAGATTTCGTTCGGTTTTGAGACGCTGCAGATCTTTGAAAACAATCTCCATATTATTGCGTTCGGGCCATACGGCATCTTCCGTATTGCTTCCCCAAGGCGAGACGGCTAATGGAATCTCATACTCATAGTAATTCTGATTGTAATCAGTCCCTAGTCTTACGAAAATCGTAACATCATCGTTGTTCAGTGGAAATAAATTCTCGTCTGTCGATTCGGCATGAACAAACATTTTCAATTTCTTGTATGATCGCATGTCAACCAATACATTCCTAAAAGCAGCCCGAGCATCCCCATCCTTAAGATTACAAACATCCATGGCCAATGATTGCTCATTGAGATTACGAAGATTTGCGGTCCCGGCATCAATTTCTCTGGTAATGCCAGGAGGAAGAATATAATTTATCGGAAATCGAGAACTGTTCTCTTCAATATTTACTGCCGAGATATCAAATGTCGTTTGCCCAATTTCATCTCCTTCATTTTCGCCTGGCTCACCCAAATCGTCCACGTACTTTCTCCATTCTCCGCGAATTAATTCTAAACGTGCAAAACGAAGTGTTACTTCTTCGCTCCAGCCTTTCATGAACATTCTAATGAATCGAATAGAACGAAAGTCCTGAATTCCATTTACTCTTTTAGCTCCATTTATACCTAAATCTCTGAGTGGAATTTTGAATTGATACCATCTCACATTCTTAGGGCCATTTGGTGTTTGGGCAACCCGCTCGGCAATATCCGTAACGTAATTTTGTCCTACTTGCAGATTTGGAGTCAGCCTTACTCTGTACTGGAAATAACTCTCCGATTTACTTAGATTTTGATCTTGGTTTATATCCTCCGTTGATGGCAAGGTTGTTCCTTGCGTAGGAAAGTCTTCGTTCGAATCTTGTGTGGTAATGGAATTCCCATCTACACCATTGAAATCTTTATACCTCTCCAATGTATTTAGGGCTAGATTATCGTAATCCGAACCTCTGAAATAGTGAAAATCGTCACCTGCAGGGTCGGGACCAACCGGACCCGTTCCATTCAATAAGGTGTTCTGCACATTACCTGGTAAACCGTTAATATATGGTGCTAAATGAATTGCTTCTTGAGCATCGCTCATGCCATCCAGACCTACATCTTGCAAGGCGTTAGAATTGGTTGTATTGTCAAAAGCATTCACGATCGCCTGTTCCGTGGGAACGATAGCCCAGGCTGTGGTGTCCGTTTCTGCTTCTGGATCATTCTCACTCGGCAAACCATTTTCAAAACTCTTTCTTGAGTCCCTCAAAATATCTTCAGATATATTTCCCACATTGAAATACAGTTCACCTCCAGAATTGTTTTCTGAATCTTCATTAAAGGGATCCATCAACCAAAACTGAATAAACTCGACATTTGCTTGCTCAAAATCAGTAGTAGTTAAACTACGCATCAAACCACCCCAGTTATCCGTTGGATCATTATTTAATTTCAATTCTCCATCCACGGTTTGAACTAAGTCGGGAGAATAATTATATGGGCCTCTTTCATCTGGATAGAAGGTCAAGTCTAATGTAGGAATGTTCCCTGGAGTTCCCGTTGGCAGCTGTCGATCTGGAAAAACCTCTTCTTGCAAAACCCTTCTCATTCTGTGGTCAGATCTTTCATCTGCAGTGACCCCTGTTAACGTGATTCCATTATTTTCATTGAAAAAGATAGGATCAATTACGTACCAACTGAGTTTACCTCTTTTCTCACCGTAAATAAGCGAATCAACGAACATCGCTTCTGGGAATAAGTCCGGCTGACCTTGAGGAGTAGATGCCAAATTCCACTGTGCAAAATTTCGTATATCAATGGTTGATTGACTTCCTTCAAAGTCATCTATATAAGACAATCCTTCTTTCGTAATGGCGCGAGAATGGCCAGGAATTAATTGCGCCACCTCACCGGAAAAATTCAGTGTTGACTTCTCTTTTGTCTCTAAAAATGGAAGCCGATCCACCATTTTAGTGATGAACTGTGATTCGGTAGAATAGTTACCATCCAATCCCCATATGGTATTGCTTATTGGCTCATTTCCAAAATTAATCTTCTGGGTTAATGGACGTTCGGTTAAGTTAAGTATGGTTGCCCCAATATTGACATCATCTTTAAACTGGTAATCGAACCGGGTTCCCATCAATGTCTTGGTCTGAATACTAAAAAGAGAATTGCTCTCTAAGGAAATTTTGATAGGCGTTTGTGCCTCTAATAATCCTTGATTCAAAATCTTAACACGGCCTAAGTTGTAATCGACCTGATAGTCTACACCTTCTACCAGTCTCACTCCTCCAGCAGTAACCGTCACAGATCCCTGCGGTACATTAATTGCATTCAGCGAAATCTCATCTGAAGAAGCACTTTGGTAGGATCCCTTGATTCGGAAACGGTTCAATTCAGGTAATTGAATAGCAGCTGTTTTCGTACTGTCATACAATTGATTGTAGACAATCTGATTGATTATAGCCTGGTCGGTTCCTGCATCGGTAAGAACACCTTCTAAATGCGACCCAAAAGGCTCAACAACAGGAAAGTAAATTCTACCATTTCGGCTATTAATGGTTCCCCCGCGAGTTGCTGCATTGTCGACATAATCAAAAACGCCATCCGGTGTTGGATTAGTGTTTTGATCAATTCTATCCATCGCCAAGGTTTGAATCAAAGGTTGCTGGTCAACGCCATCCTGCGGTATGAATGGAATGTCAACTCCTTGCAAGGGATCATTGTACCAAATATTCAATTGAAAGTTCTCGCTGTTCACTTGAAATGCCCCCAATGAATAAACATTCTTCATCATCAAGTCCCATAAAGGATTGTTTGGGTTGGTTATAGTTGCTTTTAATAATTTAAGCAACAAGGCATTTGGTGGCTCAATTCCATCCGTAGAGAACTCCCCAACTTGATAGGTCTGTCCATTCAAGGTGTATTGATAAGCCACCGCAAGCACCTCATCATTGTTTAGCGATTGATTGAGTGAAATGAATCCCAATTGCTGATTGAAAGAATACTCATTTGTTTCCAATCTGCGCGCATTCTCAACTTCTTCATAGTGTACGGCAGGTTCATAGCCTAATGCCGACAATGCTTGGGCTGCCCCGGTAAAAGATCGCACTCCAGAATTATTCGCCATTTCATTATAGAGACTATTCTGCTCGTTATCTGGGAAATTTCCTGGGGAATCAACAAGAGGAATATCTGTATTGATATTTCCATCTGCAACATTGCTCGGGATATCTTCACCTATATCTGTAAAAGCGACAAAATTTCGGTTTTCCTCAAAATTTGCCCGAGTGTTGGTTACCCAAACTTCTATTCGAGTAATATTGACTCCAGAATTAACCACGGGCATACTGGCTAATGCCTGATCGTATTGCTGTCTAAAGAAATGAGACAAGAAATAATGTTTATTCGCCTCATAATTATCACAGGTTATATCATAATCCTGGGTTTGTGCTCCTCCTGAAACATCAATTTCTTTTCGTTGACCTCTTTCTTGAGAAAATAAGACGGTTGAACGCAATCTTCCAAACTTCAATTCAGTCTTAAGCCCAAAAAGTGTTTGCGAACCTGTAATCAACGAATTTTGTAAAGGTAAACTTACATCTCCTGCTTCAATCCTTTGAATTATTTCATCTTCGTCACCTGAGTAATCGAGTTTCATTTTATTCTCGAAATCAAATGCGGCTTCGGTATTGTAATTCGTATTCAGCTTTAGTTTGTCTCCGATGTTTCCTACTACATTCAGCTGTATTTTTTGATTAAAGTCAAAAGTTGTAATACTTCTTTGTCTTTCAGGAATTCTGGGGTTTTCAGTCTTTGAGCGATTGATTCCAAAAGAAAGTTCAGCAGTTCCTTGGGGCCTTATGTCTATTGTGTTTCCGCCAAATATTCGATCAAAAACCTCGCTCTTAATATTTAGTTCTGGCCTCCATTCTTCGAGTAAGTCATCTTCCTCATTCTCCCCTGTGGAATTGCCATCATCAGTGATTTGTTGCCAATTATCAGTAAGGGTCTGATTCAAACTGTATTCAAGGTATTCATCATTCGATAAAGTCGCAGGGTTTCTATAAAAGAAGTCTCCATAATTTTGAAAAATCGAGTATTGCCCAGTAGAGGGGTCATAGATGACTGATGAATTAATATTCGAAGGATTATTGAAATCTATCAGATTCAGATTGCCAAAAGGGCTATACGTGTCTGTAATCGGATAGGGTAAATTGACTTCTGGGCTATCAACCGCAAAAGAAAGAGCCAAATTTCCCTCTGCCTTGGCATTCAGAATCCCTAAAAAGGAAAATAGGCAAATGAGATGTTTTATGTTAAGGTTTAGTTTCTTGTTCAAAACTACAGCGCTTTCAAACTTTCTTTAATTAATTCTTCGACACGTAACTCAACTCCACTATCCTTCATTACATTTTGTATGGTTATTTCGGCCTTAGATTTGTCAAAACCTAAAGAACACAAAGCCGATAACGCTTCATTTTCAATAGTATTGTTTGATACCATTGGAATTTCAGGTAAATCACCTAATTTTTGAAACTTCGCCTGCAGATCCATTACAATTCTCTGCGCTAGCTTAGGGCCTATCCCTTTAATAGATTTAAAAGAAGCAATATTCCCTTGTACAATAGCTGCTTGCAGTTCCGAAGGATTCTTAGATGACAAAATAACCATTGCTAAATTTGAACTTACGCCAGATACGCTAATTAGTTCCCTAAACAGTCCCCTTTCTCCCAGTGTATGAAAGCCGTATAAAGTATGATTACTAGCTCCCGATCGCACATCTACTGAAACATGATAATGCGTATGGAGTTTGCATTGATCTTCAATCTCTATGTTTGAAAAGGTCGTAAGCGAAATATGCACCTTATAACCCAATCCATTGCATGCCATAATAGCATGAGAGGGACTCTTTTCTACTAACTTTCCTTCAATAAAATCTATCATTTCCTAAGCAGGTACGCATAAAGCGCGTAAAAATAGCACTTTTAAAGAAAGCGAAGGCTTGATTATTACTAATATATTTCCATCATTGAAATGTTAAATTCAAGATTTGTAAAATGAAGAAATTAGTTCTATTCAGTGGTGCAGGAATTAGTGCCGAAAGTGGCTTGAAGACTTTCCGAGATTCTGGGGGGCTTTGGGAGAATTACAGCATTTATGAGGTAGCGACCCCAGAGGCTTTTGCCAAGAATCCACAATTGGTTCTTGATTTTTATAATATGAGAAGAACTCAATTGGAAAATGCCTTTCCAAACGAAGCCCATAAAATGGGAGTGAAACTCGAAGAGTATTACGATGTTCATATAATTACCCAAAATGTCGATGATTTGCATGAAAGGGCTGGATCTAAAAAGGTACTTCATTTGCATGGCGAACTTAGAATGGTGCGCAGCACAAAGAACCCTTCTATTCGAAAAGACATCGTTTACCAGTCAGTTTCTCTGGGCGACACGGCAAGTGATGGAGCACAATGGCGTCCAGATATAGTATGGTTCGGGGAAGCAGTGCCAAAAATGGACGAAGCGATTGCAATCGTTAGAAAAGCAGATATACTAGTAACCGTAGGCACTTCTTTAAACGTCTACCCTGCTGCCGGTTTGGTTGATGCCGCAAATGAAAATTGTCTGAAATATATCATCGATCCAAACGCTGATGAAATTCTTTCAGTGTCAGACATGCATATCATTAAAGAAAAAGCCGGAACTGGTATGTCCCGGCTTTTCAATATCTTATCTGAACACGATTAGAACTCGTGTAAATTATCATTCACATCAAACAACTTATTAAGCGCTGAGGCCAATCCTGTGTTTATTTTATTGTCAAAGGAAGACTTCAATGTGTTTTGTTGCGTAACAAAGACTTCATCTCCTGTTGACAAACCTGTAATTGCGTCAATTCTCACAGCAGCTACCCCATTATCTCCATCTATGAAGAAAATACTCCCTTCTTCGGCTCCGGCTAATGAACCAATTACCGAAGGCTCGGGATCCATTCCAGCAATCGCGCTTTTAGAAAAATTCACAGAATTTCCTTTTTGAACGTTCCCTCCTGTTAGTTCAGCAATATCTTCAAGAGAAGAAAATCCAGCCCATTCATCTTGAATAATAGCCGCCTTCTTCTCTGCCAATACTTTGGCTTTCATGTCTTCTTTAAGATATTCCAAAACAGGATCTCCTTTATGGATTTTCTCAGTAAGTATAGCCACCAAATACTGATTGTCCACTTCAAATGGCTCTGAAATTGAACCTTGTTCACTGTCCGCTCTGTAGGACCAAGTGACAACTCTTTCTGATTCTCCAATATTGGGCAATGTTCTTGTTCTTGTTGATAACCGAGAGGCGGTCTCAACAGTAATATTTTCTTCTTCCGCCTTAGCTTCAAAAGCATCAATCCCTTGATCTTTTACATCAAATCTAAAACGACTTGCTCGGTTATATGCCGCTGTTCTCGTTTCTTTTGAAGGTTTGATTTCTTTATCAATTTGAACAAAACGAGTAGTTGGAACAGATGTGCTTGCTTGATCTTTAATGTCAATAATATGAAAGCCAAAAGATGTTATTACGAGATCTATATCTCCTTTTTTATTCTGGAAACAATAATCATTAAATGCCGGGGCCATAACGCCTGGTACAAACCATCCCAAATCACCTGCTTTTGTTGCCGATGGTCCATCGGAATACTCTGTAGCCAATTCTTCGAATCGAGATGGGCTCGCTTTAACTAAGTCCAGCAGGCTATCGGCCAGTGCTTGCGCTTGCAATGGATTTCTTGTAACAGATGCTGCAGCCCTCTCAGCTCCAGCAAATGCTATTAATATGTGACTAGCTTTAGCAGAATCTGGCATTTCAATCCTTTCTTTGACCTTATACATGCTTAAATACGTTTCAGCACTGTTCTTGAAAACAGGAGAAACTTCTCCTTCTTCCGCGTTTTCAATAAAGCTTACCACGTCATCTCCCAGTCCTTTTGGTACATATCGATCCGTTGCATTGCTATTATAATACTGTATATAACTTCCCGTAGAATTGTTCGACCTAACAAAAGATGTGTCTTTATCTCTGCCTAACTTGGACGCTTTACTTTCGGCAAAAAGAACAGCGCTACTATCAATATCTGCTTGTGTCGCTTTGGAAGAAAATGATACATATTTTATCGTTCTGGCTTCTTGTTGCTGATACCTGCTTTCCTCTTTATGTGCATTGAAATACGACTGAATATCCGAATCTGAAACATTAATCGTTGAATCCGCAATAGTTGAATATCTTTTGTACACGAAACTTAAGTCCATTGCCGCGTTGTTCGCATCGTATTCATTTCTCCCTTCAACACTAGTAGCGAAAAGTCCTTTTTTGATCATGTTTTGGTACTTCTCTTCTTTCCTTTGATTGACAATACGATTTATCTCGCGCTTATATAAGATTTTTGAATGCTGCTCATTTCTATCACCTATTTGACCGAATATTTGGTCATAATAATTTCGCACCATTTCACCATCAAAAACTCCATTCGTCAGAAACTGAGGATTATCCTTAAATTCTTGCAAAGCATCATCGCCATACATCATTTCATCCAATTCTGTCTGCGTGACTTTAATTCCGCTTCTTGAGATTTCGGGAAAAAACACTTTCTCTCTAACCAATTCACTCCATGCATATCGCTTATAGTCTTCTTCTGAAAGAGAATTATCAGGTTGATAATAATCATACATCAATCTAATTTCTGAATACTTGCTAGAGAATTCTTCTCTTCCTATTTCTGCACCTGCCACTTCTCCTGGGCTTGTGGTTCCTCCAATAGGACCTGACATACTAGAATTTAAAAACTCCCCAATAATAAAAGCAAAAAGCGCTCCACCAATAATTAATATGAGTAGCGTTGATCTCTTTCGAATACTTCCAATAACAGCCATAATGGTCTAAATTATTTAGTCTAAATTTCTTCCTGTACGAGCTCGTGGCTCAAATAGTTCGCGAATATAGCTCCTTAATTTTATTTTTAAAAGGCTGAGTTAGTCTAAGAGATTTAGTCTTACTGCTTCAATTTTATTCTTGGACACTTTGAGGATAGTAAACTTAAACATGCCGATTTCTGCAATGCTGTTTTTCGGAGGAATATCTTCCAAATGATGGATGATTAATCCAGCTATTGTATCAAAGTCATCACTTGTTGGAAGCCCTATTTTGTATTTCTCATTTAAATAGTCGATTTCATGCCGAGCAGAAAGAAGGAATTCCTTATTCGATGTTTGGCGTTCTAATAATTCTTCAAGGTCATGTTCATCTTCTATCTCTCCAAAAATCTCCTCGACAATATCTTCTATCGTCAACATTCCCGATGTACCTCCATATTCATCCAAAACAATTGCAACTTGTCTTTTCTTTTTAATGAATTCTTTCAAGATCTGGTCTGCAGGAGTTGATTCAGCAATAAATGTAGTCGGCAATAGAATTGATTTAATGGAATCGGGCTTCTTGAAGAGCTCATTGCAATGGACGTATCCTATGATGTTGTCAATATTATCTCGATAAATTAAAATTTTGGAATACCCTTTCTCAATGAAATTCTTGCGAATAAGTTCTAAGTTATCTTCGACTTCAAATGCGAGAATCTCATTTCTAGGAATCATGCATTCTCTTGCCTTAATTTTATCAAATTCAAGGGCATTTTGAAAGATTTGAATTTCCGTTTCGACATCATTCTCTTTATCCGATGTCTCCGTGAATCTTTTTAGGTAATTATTAAGATCAATCTTTCCAAAAATGGGCTGTTCATCTGAAACATCAACTTTGAAAAAAGTGGTCAATAAAATTTTTGAAATCCAATTGATGATTAATGCAGGTAAAATAAGGACCACATAATAAATGAGAAACAAAAAGAAAGAAAAGAAATTCAGAATTCCATTCGGGTTAATTCTGAAAATTGCTTTAGGTAAAAATTCTGCTGTTATTAGAACTATTAACGTTGAAAGAATAGTCTGAATAAGAATTATCCAAATAGGAAAGTTCTCGGCAAGCGCATACGAAGGGAAAAGCAAATCTATAATGAGCTTTCCCATAAAAATTCCGTACACCACCAAGCATATGTTATTTCCAACCAGCAATGCTGCCACAAAGCGCGATCGGTTTTGCTGAAAATTGGAAATGATTTTACTTGCAATTTTCCCCTGTTCCTTTTCTAGTTCAATTTGTAGTCTATTGGCAGAAATGAATGCTATTTCTATTCCTGAAAAGAATGCGGAAAATAAAAGCGAACCAAATATGATGAATAAATCCAGAGGCATTTTTGATCTTCAAAGATATCGAATTCAAAACAGTTAGGAATATACGCTTCAAATAATGATGACATTTTTACGTTTATTTTTTTGCTAACAAGTAACGCTTTTAAAAACAAGTGCTTAGATCATTTGTTAAAGCATTGTTGATAACTGCACTTTCATCGTGAATGGGATTGCCTTAATTTAACCTTGAAATTAATCTACACGGATGCCTAAGTATCAAGCTTTTTACAATCAGCCATGTCGCTTCAAATTGAGGTCAGGCAAAGAGGTATACGGGGTAATTTGGCCAGATGAACAAGATATTTTATTCGCAAGCTTAGAGACCTATAAAGTTTTAGCTCAAGAAAGAGAAAGTGAAAAACTGAAATCGAGATTGAGCTTAATTTCCGAAGACGACATCATAGGAATTGAAGTCATTCCTGCAATAGCCTCTTAATTTTTCTTTTTTTTGATGCCTTGCATCAAGTAATAGCAGATATTGAAACCTGGTTCGATCGCTTAGGTTGGAAAGCACTAGACTTTCAAAAAGAAGCATGGAAGGCTTTCCTGTCTGGTCAACAAGGAATTATCAATGCCCCAACTGGCAGCGGAAAAAGTTATGCCGGACTTTTGGCATGTTTAGCACAAGCAAAAAGAAAAAATAAAAAAGCTACCGGGGTTCAAATTATCTGGATTTCTCCAATACGCGCCCTCGCCAAGGAACTGGCGATTACTTCGCAAAAAGCAATCGAAGGAATGGATTTAGATTGGAGCGTGGGTGTCCGGAATGGAGATACGAGCAGCGCTGAAAGGCAAAAGCAAAAAAGAAAAGCACCTCAAATACTGATTACTACTCCCGAAAGCTTGCATATTTTATTGGCCTCCAAAGGCTATGTAGATTATTTTAGAAATGTCAAACTTTTTGTGGCAGATGAATGGCACGAACTAATTGGCACTAAAAGAGCAGTACTCATAGAATTAGCTTTGTCTCGATTAAAGCACATCAGCCAAATGCAGATATGGGGAATTTCCGCGACAATAGGAAACATAGATCAAGCCCAAGAGGTTCTTTTGGGAAATGATAATATGGATGCGGTATTAATCAGAGCAAAAATTGAAAAAAAATATCGGGTCTTTCCTATTTATCCTGATACAATGGAAAAGTTCCCATGGGCGGGCCATTTAGGATTAAAATTGTCTGAAAAGTTAATTCCAATAATCAATGGAAATAAATCCACTCTAATTTTTACAAATACCCGCTCTCAATGCGAAATATGGTATCATCATTTAATCAACTCTCATCCCGAATTATCAGGTGCCATTGCTATGCATCATGGCTCAATAGATCGTGAATTAAGAACATGGGTCGAGGAAGCACTGCACCTCGGAAAACTAAAGGCCGTAGTTTGTACTTCAAGTCTTGACCTCGGAGTAGATTTTAGACCGGTTGATGCAATCGTCCAAATAGGCGGTCCAAAAGGTGTAGCACGTTTCTTTCAAAGGGCTGGACGAAGTGGTCATCGCCCTGGAGAAGCGAGTCAAATCTATTTCCTTCCAACCCATGCACTTGAATTTTTAGAATCCGCTGCACTAAGACAAGCCATTGTCCAAAAGAAAATTGAAGCAAAAGAGCCTTATATACGCAGCTTTGATGTGTTGATCCAATATTTGGTTACGCTTTCCGTTTCAGATGGTCTCAATCCAGAAGAAATTTTTTCGGAGATCAAGAGCACATTTAGTTTTTCTAGCATAAGCCTTGACGAATGGAATTGGTGTTTGAGCTTCATCATTCACGGAGGAAAATCGCTCTATGCCTATGATGAGTTTAAAAAGTTGGTCAAAGATGAACAGGGCTTGTTTAGAATTGCCAATAACAGAATGGCCAGGCGACATCGCATGTCAATTGGAACTATTGTTGGCGCTACTATGCTTAATGTAAAGTTTCAAAGAGGAGCCTCACTCGGCCATATTGAAGAGTACTTTCTTTCATCGATACATTCTGGTGATGTTTTTTGGTTCGCGGGCAGAGCGCTTGAGCTTGTAAGAATTAAGGAAATGACAGCAATTGTAAAAAAATCGAGCAAAAAGACTGGAAAAATCCCCGCTTGGCTAGGTGGAAAATTGCCGCTGTCATCTATGTTAGCAGAAGTGCTTCGAGAAAAAATCGAGATGGGCGCTTTAGACAAAAAAAAGGATGAAGAGGTAAAAAAACTAGCTCCCATTTTTGAGACCCAAAAAGAACTAAGCCATGTTCCGCTTTCTAGCCAATTCCTCATTGAAAAAATGGAAAGTCGAGACGGCTATCATGTTTTTTTCTATCCAATTGAAGGAAAATTTGTCCATGAAGGCATGGCCTCCTTGTTCGCATGGCGCATAGCTCGATTAAAAGAAATTAGTTTTTCAATCGCCTACAATGATTATGGTTTTGAATTACTTTCCGACCAAGAAATACCTTTAGAAGAAGCGATAGATAGTGGGCTTTTCGATACTGCTGATTTATTCAATCATATTCAAGCCAGCATCAATTCAAATGAAATGGCTAAAAGACGCTTTCGTGATATAGCTGCTATTGCAGGTCTCATTTTCAAAGGCTATCCGGGAAATAAGCAGAAAGAAAGGCATCTGCAGTCTTCCTCACAACTGTTTTTTGAAGTCTTTAAAGATCTTGAGCCTGAAAACCTTTTATATCGACAAGCCTTTTCTGAGGCATTGGAATTTCAACTTGAGGAAACACGACTTCGAAATGCACTGAAAAGGATATCATCACAAAAACTTATTATTACCCACCCTGAACGATTCACCCCTTTTTGTTTTCCCATATTAGTCGATAGACTTAGAGAAAAAATAAGTTTCGAAAATCTTGAGTCGAGAATAAAAAAAATGACGTTGTAATAAAATATTGAATAAGGGATTGCGTTATATAACCGGCAAGCAACACTATAGAACCTGAAAAGGGGAGCGCTTGGAAATTTTTTGGCACGGTTTAGGGTGAAAAGATTTGTAAGTGTATTAGTAAATGAATTTTGAAACCAATTATTATTTTTTTGTATGAAGAATCTGGCAATATTAGTGTTTGCACTATTGATCTCAACTTTTTCACAAGCTAAAAATTTAGAGACTATTTTAATTAAAGGTGATTTTATCGTAATTGACGGTGGAATGGAAAACTCAACTCTTCAATTGAGAAATGAATACGGAGGAGTGAAAGACATTAAACTTAAAAATAACGGCAAATTCGCTTTTGAAGCAATTAAAGATCACAATTACGTATTGACCTTTATGAAAAAGGGTTATATCAAAAAGGAGATAATGATCGACACGCACGTTGAAGGTGATGTTCAAATCAAAGATGTTGAATTCGCGGTTAAGTTATTTCCGCAAGCATCTGACTCCGCAAAAATTGTATACAATCAGCCTGTAGGCATGATTAAATTCATCAATGGCACGGAATTTGTCGTTGAATATAACTACGCTGCGGCCATGTTGCCAACGCGTGTTGAAATATGAAAAATTTTATTCATAGTTGTTTGGTTTAGTTTTTTCATAACTTTTGTTTTGGTTAAGGTTAGTAAGGGCCTCCTCAAACGTGAGGGGGCCTTTTCTTTTGTACATTTAATCCGAATTGAAAGATTTTATAGAACAGCCAATTGCAGGGAATCCATTTCGTTTATTCGGGATGAAATACGCTTTTGACATTAAGAACCGAAGTGTAATAATAAGTGATCTTCATCTGGGAAAAGCGAGTCATTTTAGAAAAAATGGCATTCCTGTTCCTTTTGATCTTGCTGTCGAAAATATTTCTCGTTTGGAAAAAATCATTCAAACGTCTCAACCCAAAGAGATCTTAATATTAGGGGATCTATTTCATTCAAAAATGAATCTAGAATGGGAAAACTTTAAAGCACTGCGCTTTCATTTTTCGCAAATTAATTTCACGCTAATAGAAGGCAACCATGATACATTTAATGCTATTGAATATCAGAAAGCCAATATGAATGTTTATGCCTTTTTAGAACGTGATGCTATTATTTATTCGCACGAACCAGTCAAGAGCACAATCTTTAATATTCATGGTCATATCCATCCCGCGGTGCGTTTGAAAGGTGCTGCAAAGCAAAGCCTGAGAATGCCTTGTTTTTTTATTTCCAATAATAAAATGACCTTGCCTGCTTTCGGATCGTTTACAGGAAAGCATACGCTTCAAGTAAAATCTAATGATGCTGTATTTGGCATAGTAGACGATAAAATTATCGATTTAAAGAAGCCGAAAAAATCGAATGCATAAATCTGTTTTTTTACTTTTGCAGGCCTTGGGGCTATAGCTCAGTTGGCTAGAGCGCTACACTGGCAGTGTAGAGGCCAGCGGTTCGAATCCGCTTAGCTCCACTTCACATTTACTAGGAATCTAATCTTAGGCTTGTAATCCGCTGTTGATAACACAACAATTTGGCCGTCTAGGGCGTTACTTTTTTAAGTAAATTTCAATGACTTTTTATTGAAACCTTTTAAACCTGCACAATGAAAACGACTGTTAACTTCTTGAAGAAGTTTGAGTTGTGGTTTAATGAGAAGTTCGGATGGTTTTTTGTCAATGGACAAAAAGCAATACAAGAAGGGATGAATAAAACCACTGCTTGATTTTCTTTTTATGTCTTTTTAGAGATTTGGAAACATTCTGTTTCCCTTAGATTTCATGGCCTAATTCTTTGTTAAAAATAGTTAAGCTGCACAACAAAATTCAATTCTCGAAGTACTTTTGATAGACTTTCATGAATAGCAAGGGAATAAGAATATTAGTGGGCTTTATGAGCTTAGCCTTAGTAGGGCTCATCGTTGTTCAAATCTCACTCATCAATGAAAATATTGAGTGGCGTCAGCAGCAATTCAAAAAAAGTGTCAATAGGGCTTTGTCTAACGTTTCATTCAAATTAGAGCGACACGAAGCTTTAAATAGAATCAAAAGTAATCGAGCAGGCCACCGGCTTTTTCAACAGATAGACAGCTTACACAAAAATTCCTTCAAACATTTGCCTACAGGATCATTCAGTGACACCATAATCATTGAGACAGAAGACGGCAATTTCATTTTTACTTCTGATGCAAATTACGGAGGGACTTATGCAGAAATAAATACGATTGATGCCAAAGGCATTCAAACGGCAGCTAATTCTCTCAATGAGATTAAAAAAATCACCCAATACTCTCCTAACGTGAGTGAATTGCTTGAGGAAATGATTTCTGGAATGATGTCCTCAGAAGTTTTTAGAGACATGGATCAACGTGTTGATTTATCGCTCTTAGATTCTTTAATCCAAAATGAGTTAAAGATTTGGGAAGTTGAAGCAGATTACGAATTTTCAATTGTGGACATTTCAAATCAAACGCAATACGGTTCCTTTCAAAAAATTAGAAATTATTCAGCAGTTACAGACTCAGAATTTCAGGTAGAGCTTTTTTCAAATGAACTCTTTAGCACTCCCCACTTCTTAAAACTTAATTTTCCCAATCAAAAAGGATATTTGCTCGGCACCATGTTGCCCTTTTTTGCAATATCTGCGCTATTTACATTTTTAGTAATCGGTGTATTCTATTACACCATCAATACTATCCTCAAACAGAAGAAGGTATCAGAAATCAAAAACGATTTCATCAATAATATGACACATGAGCTAAAGACTCCTATTTCTACAATTAGTCTCGCTTGTGAAGCCCTTAGTGATCCAGACATGCAAAAATCGGAACAAAGCCGATCAAAGTTTGTGGGGATGATTCGAGATGAAAACAAAAGACTTGGTGCTTTAGTAGAAAACGTATTGAAAACAGCCGTTTTGGATAAAGGAAAAATGAAATTCAAATCGGAAGAAATTGATGTGCACGATTTATTGAAAACAGTTACATCCCGTTTTGAGTTGCAATTAAAAGAAGTAAATGGTGATGTAGAACAGCGATTTAAAGCCAACCATTCCACCGTAAGCGGAGACCGAGTCCATTTGACGAATGTGGTTTACAATCTTTTGGATAATGCTATCAAATATACCCATGTTAGCCCAAGCATTGTTATCCAAACCACAGACCAAGGAGACGAATTGAAGATTGATTTTATCGATAATGGAATAGGCATTTCAAAAGAAAATCAAAGAAAAATATTTGACCAGCTTTATCGGGTACCCAAAGGAAATCTGCATGATGTTAAAGGCTTTGGGCTAGGACTGCATTATGTAAAAGTCATAGTCGAGAAACATTTAGGCAGGATATTTGTGGAAAGCACTCTAGGAAAAGGCAGCACATTTACAATTATAATCCCCAAAAATTATGAAAGCAAAAATTAGAATTCTATTAGTAGAAGACGATCCCAACCTCGGAACGCTTTTAACAGAATATTTGAACGCGAAAGGATTTTCAGTAAAACTGATGACCGATGGAGAAAAGGGGTTCAATGAATTCAAGCGATCGAATTATGACTTTCTAATTTTGGATGTGATGATGCCCAAAAAGGACGGTTTTACTTTGGCCAAAGAAATAAGAGAACTCAACGATCGCATACCCATTCTCTTTCTAACAGCGAAGAGTATGAAAGAAGACACGCTGGAAGGCTTTAATTCAGGAGGTGATGACTACATGACTAAGCCGTTTAGTATGGAAGAATTGCTTGCTAGAATTGAGGCCATTATGCGAAGAATTGGAATGGAAAAAGAAGATGTGCCTGAGCAACATGCAATTGGGCAATTTAATTTCGATCCGAACAAACAAGCATTACAAAAGAATGGAACGACCATAAAACTCACCACAAAAGAAAATGATTTACTCTATCTCTTGAGTAAAAAACGAAATGAAGTTTTAGAGCGTAATTATGCTCTAAACAGTATTTGGGGAGACGACAATTACTTTAACGGACGAAGTATGGATGTCTATATTGCCAAATTGAGAAAACACCTGAAAGAAGACAATGATATTGAAATAATCAATATTCATGGAAAGGGCTTTAAGTTGTTAGTTAAAGATTAACTAAAACCAAAGCGTGATTCCACTTTAACGGCATCCTTCATCAACTATTTGGTCATTTACAAAATGAAAACGATCATTTGTTGAATAGTTTCATTCTCCCATTATTTCGAGCTGCCTTTAGTTTATAATTTTGCTTTCATCCATGAATGAGTCTGGTCATAAAATCGCTAAACGCAGAGCTCGATCGTCCTATTTGTCCACAACGGTCGGCATTACCTTAGTTTTATTCATGCTGGGCATTCTGGTCTTGCTCCTTCTTAACGCTAAAAAAATCAATACGCAATTAAAGGAGGATCTTAAATTACAGATCTATCTAAAGAAGGGAGTAAATGAAGTCAATCGCGACATGGCCTTTGACATTATTCGTACCAAAAAACAAGTGAATGATGCTCTGCTCATTTCTGCAGATGAAGCTGCAGATCAAATGAAGGCAGAGTTTGGCGAAGACTTCATTACGAAGTTAGATGGTGAAAATCCATTGCCTCATTCTATTGAGGTATCATTTAAGGAAAATTACATCCAAAAAGACAGTTTAAACTCTTTCAATCGAGAAGTCATGGAGCTCGAACAAATCTCGGACACGACCTTAGCAGATTACGAAAATATTTCGGCTAAGATTGAATCGAATATTAAAAAAGCTGGTTGGGCCATGCTTATTTTGAGTGGACTTTTATTGCTTATAGCATTTGCCCTTATCAACAATACCATTCGATTGAGTATATACGCAAAACGATTTGTAATCCGATCTATGCAATTGATTGGAGCTCGTCCTGGGTTCATTCAGAAACCCTTTATATTGAATGGGCTATGGCAAGGATTCGCAAGTGGAATTTTAGCCATTGGTTTACTTTTAGGGCTCATGTTTGCCTTAGACAAGTACTTGCTTCCAGGCTTTATTCAATTTCAGGATTTAACACTATTTGTAAAGCTTTTTAGCCTTATTATCGTGTTAGGTATAGCAATTACCCTATTATCTACTATTTTT